>CAZRDD010000076.1:0-7930 GCA_964598675.1 uncultured Parafilimonas sp. | reverse complement strand
TTGGGAATATTTAAGCGATTAAAACACTGCAGTGCGGTTAACCCAACCAAAGGCAATGCAGCCGCTGCTTGATAAGATAAATTTTTAGGAATTTTTGCGGCCAATTGTTGCGGTATGCTTATTAATTGCGCATAACTGCCGTTAGAGGCAAGGCTTCCCACATAGGCAGCAATTTTGTCTCCAACAGCAAAGCCCTTTACATCTTCACCTGCGCCAACCACTTCGCCCGCCAGCTCCCTGCCCAATACAGGCGATGTAAGCAGCTTACTTTCGTTTAAACCACGCCGCATTTGATAGTCAATAGGGTTAAATGCAGCAGCCTTAATGTTTACCAGGATGTTGTTGCTTTGATTGGCCGGGTTATCAACTTCTGCTAATACAAAGTTGCCTGTAATGCCAAACGCCGTTAATATAATCGCTTTCATGTTACAAAATTTGTCAGTTGCAAAACTGCCAGTTACATCAGCAATATACACCCATTGGTAAACTATGGCTGCACCTACTCAAAATTCCATTTATTAACCCAGGGGTCGTTGGTGCGCAACTCAAAAGCTTTTATTTTGGCCTTCATCCTTTCAAGCTGGCTGGCGAAGGCTGGGTTGGCAGCCAGGTTATGCAGTTCCGCAGGGTCGTTTTCAACGTCGTACAATTCAAACTTAGGGCGATGCAGATAATTCCGCAGGCTGCGCTGCCCCAGCCTGTTTATGCCGTGGTTTAGCAGCCATTGCCAGGTATAGGAGTTGTATAAATCCATAGAGGAAGGGTACGTAATATCGCTGGCGATGTTGTAAATAAGCTTGTATTTTCTTTCGCGCAGCACACGCATGGGGTAATACATAGTTACCTCGTGAAACGTGTGCGAGGCATACACTTCATCCCAGCCCTTAACATTTTGCTGTGTGCTGATGCCTGCAAAGGAGCGCCCCTGTGTATAAAATGTACCGGGTTTAACACCTGCTATATCCAGCAGGGTTGGGGTAATATCCACCCACGAAATCATAGCATCCTGCCGCACATTTTTTACAGTTGCATGGGGCAGCTTCATAATACAGGGCAGCCGTATGCCGGGCTCGTACAAATTTGTTTTAGAGCCGGGGAAAGGGGCCCCGTTATCCGACAGGTAGATGATAACCGTATTATCCCATTTGCCAGCATCTTTAAGGTGCTGAACGAGACGGCCAATGCCCTGGTCAAGCCTGCTGATGGATTGATAATACTGCGCCAGCTCCTCCCTTGTGCCTTTTGTATCGGTTAGGTAAGGCGGTACAATAACCTCTTCTGGTTTGTAGGTAATTTCTTTAACCTGCGGGTAGCCCTGTGTACGGTTGCCGAATGCGTTGGGTACTTTGCCGCCAAAATCGGGTTGGCCATTGGGCAAAAATGTGCTGCTGCGGTGCGGGTCGTCTGTAGCGTAATACAAAAAAAAGGGCTGGCTGCTGGTATCTGCTATAAAATCCTTACACAAATCGGCCATCACTACGGGGCTTCTGCCAATGGAATTGGGGTCGTCTACAATAGCGCCCATCAATATTTTCTGAAACCGGTACACGTAATCCGGCCCTACATGGTATTTGCCAATGCGGGCCGTTCTGTACCCTGCTTTTTCAAGCAATACCGGCAGCGACTGCACCGTATCAAACGAGTTAAAATGATGCTCCCTGTTTTGCAGGCCATACATACCGTTGCTGTGGCTGTACAGGCCCGATAGTAATACTGAACGGCTGGGGCTGCAACTGGCAACGGTGGCAAATGCGTTGGTAAACAATATGCCTTGCTGTGCCAGTGCATCAATATTGGGTGTTTGCACCATTTTATTGCCATAACAGCCAACCGCCTCGCGGCCATGGTCGTCGGATACTATCAGCACAATGTTCGGGCGTTCCGCCGGGGTTTGTGCAACAGCAGGCAGGCCAGCAGTTATAATACATGCAAAAAGCAGCAGAACAGTATACACACGGTTATTCATAAAAAAAGCAGTTATTTTAATTGCAGCGTTGTTATGCCTGCGCCGCTATTAAAGGCGGTAATATTTTAATCTTTAGTAGCCAATGGCTGCGGCCAGTTAAACCCTAATTCAGTCGTTGTATTGGTGGCAGTTTGTAGTTGTTTTGCAGCAACGGAGCAAGGGGCAAATACACCCTGAATGTAACGGTGGATTCCGTTGGCGCTATGGGTAACCAATTTGCCTCCTTGCCGGGGCCGGGCGTGCTGGCCTGCAAATAAATATCCAGCGAGCCATCGGCGTTGTATTGCAGCCCTTTGGTGCGGTCGCGTATGGCGGCACGGTGTATTGGGTTGGGCAGCAAGAAATACCCCGGCACCTCGTATGCCGTTAACGACCAAAAACCCTTTTGCCCCAGCGGTGGGAAGGAATCTTTGGCAAAATGAATTTTGTAACGATGGTTGCCTTTAAAATACCCATGCCCTTCCCTGCTTACGGGTACAATGTAAAAACATTCCTCCTGGTTATGGCCTGCATAAAACCCGTGTTTTATGTAAAGGGCTTCGTTTAAATAATCGGTACCCCAGTGGCCTACTTTGGGGTTGGTACGTTGCCAGCCGTTGCCAAAATAAATATCGCCGCTGGCGCCTTCGGCATCCAATGCCGAGTCTGTTTCAACCAAAGTATTGTGTATTAGCTGCTGTGTTGCGGCATCGTAGTTATGCCATGCAAAGCCGCCGTTTATTTTTAAAGCGGCCAGCTTTTTCAGCAGGGGTTTATCCTCAATGGGCGCAGGGCTAAGCCGCAGGGCATTTTGCAGGTTGGTAAAAAAACTGTCTATATGGTTGTAGTATCCCGGCAGTTCGGGGTGTTCATCGCCTTCAAAACGGTGTTCCTGCGCAGGCCACAGCTTTAAAGGGGTTAAGCAGGCCTGGTGTTGCAGTGCAATTACATTTTTAACATCGGTGCTGTCGTCTTCTACCAGCACGCGCCCAAACAGGTTCAGGTGGTTATCGTTCAGGCGCACAGGCTTAAGGCCTGCAGGCACCTTACCCTTCCAGCCCGGGCCAATAAGCAGGTACCGTGCGGCAAGTGTATCGCCAAAACTGGAGCCAATATAATACACATTTTTATTGTAGAAGTTAATGAACTGGTAACTGTAATAACGGTTTCCAAAATAAGGTACAGTAAGTACAATGGGGCCATCGGTAAGGTCTAATAAACTGCCGTAGTAAGGCGTATCGTTATTGGGCCCTGCCCCGCCACGGTTCCTGGTGGCTTTGTAAGCAGCAATTTTGGCAGTGTTATCGTTAGCAGCTACCGCCAGCTTATCCGCATACGAAAAACGGTTGTATATTCTTTTGGTTTGGCCTGTATTGTCGGGCAGGGTTACATACATACGGTACGATTGCTCAACAGGGTAACCGTATATATAGGCCTGTTTAACCAGGCTTATAAGGGAGTCTTTACTTATACCATGTTGTGCTTTTGCATACTGCCATCCAAATAACAAAATTGCGGCGCCTGCCAACGCTTTTCTCATAATACCATTGTTTTTTTTTGAGGTAACATGTACAGTATTTGCGTTGCACGTTTATGTATGCAGCACTGTTGATGTACAGCACCAAATTTGGGTTAACAATTTTTGTGGAAAAGACGTTTGAGCAGCTTTGGCGCAACAAAAAGTGCGCGCGAATGAAGTGCAATATACAAACGGAGGCGGTTTTTTGGCAAATTTCTTTTCTATTACAGCCAGGGGGTATTACCCAATCCGCCAGCAAACCGCATCCCCAGGCTTACCTGCAAAAACGCTTTTTGTATGAACTGAATTACGCGTGGTAGGGCTTATGACGGCCCTTAAATATTTAAAAGTCCATTAATTTGATGGAATTATACCGCCTGCTTATATTCGTTTTAAATTAGTTGAACGTACAGGGGCTTTTACAATGTTTTTTACCGGGCGGCCTTTTTGGTTAGCCTTGCAAGAAAAGCAGTAAGCTTTATACGTAACATCAACATCCCCAAAAAATAGCGATATGGCCATACACGAGCAAGACACACCCCGCATAAAAACCGCAGGCATAAAGGAGTTTTGGGCTAAAGAAGACTGGTGGGCCGTTTGGCTGGGCTTAGGCATTGTGCTGCTGGCCTATGTTTTTTACCTGGCTGGTTCCAGCATTTCGTGGATTGCCGTAGCACCGGCCAAATGGTCAACCTTTGCTGAGCTGGGTACACAGTTTTATAAAAACGGCCTGCGGTACATAGCATTGCTTGCCGCCTTGCTGGTTGTTTTTAGCATTATTGTTTCATTCATCGGGCAAAAGCCCAAGGTGTTTATACCATCGTTTATTTTTGTTTTTATACTTTCTGCTATTATTTACACCATTGGCAACTGGGACCAGGCCAGCCGTTACAACCTGGAGCCGCCACTGGTGGCGCTTTTGGTGGGGCTGCTAATATCAAACTTAACGGGCTTGCCCCGCTGGTTAGATGCTGGTTTCCGCGTAGAATTTTACATCAAACTCGGCATTGTGCTGCTGGGGGCCACCTTGCCTTTTACGTTAATTATCTGGGCCGGACCCGTGGCTATTTTACAGGCTTCCATCGTATCGCTGGTTACTTTTTTTGTAATCTTCCTCACCGCCCGTAAACTGGGGTTAGACCACAGGCTGGCGGCCGTATTGGGTGCCGGTGGTGCTGTGTGCGGTGTTTCGGCCTCCATAGCGGTGGCGGGTGCCGTACGTGCCAAAAAGGAGCATCCCCCCATTGCCATAAGCCTGGTGGTGTTTTGGGCCATTGTTTTCATATTTGCGTTGCCGCTTATTTCCCGTACACTTCACCTGCCTGCGGGGGTGGCCGGTGCATGGATAGGCACCTCCGAATTTGCCGATGCGGCAGGCCTGGCCGCGGCACAGTCCTACGGGGGGCTGGCAGGCGGCCACCTTGGTATTACAGGCACCGCAGACCAGGCCCTGGCCTCGTACACGCTTATTAAAGTAATAGGGCGGGATATATGGATTGGCATCTGGTCGCTGGCGCTGGCAGTTGTTGCCGTAACGTTTTGGGAGCGTAATGAAACCAACACCAAAGTACAGGCAGGCCAAATATGGTGGCGCTTCCCCAAATTTGTTATTGGCTTTCTTGTAGCATCGGTATTAACCACTTTAATAGTGCATGGCAATACCCTGGCCGATTACAACAAGCTGGTAAAGCCCGCCCTTATAGCGCCTATAACCACCCTGCGTACCTGGGCATTTACCTTTAGCTTTTTAAGCATAGGGCTTACCACGCGCTTTAAGGAGCTGGCCAATGCCGGTGCAAAACCGTTTATTGCCTTTACCACCGGGGTGGTTGTAAACATTATTTTGGGCTACATCCTCTCCGTAGTTGTTTTTGGTAATTACTGGTCGTCTATAGTAACACATTAGCGCATGAACATTTTTAAGGCCATACAGTTAACCCCTGCCGCCACCGGGCCGGTATGCCAGCACTGCGCCCATTTTAAAAACAACCCCGCGGCAATTGAAGAGGCTTACCCCGGCTTAACGGCCCTCAGCTCCGGCTTTGCCTCTGTACGCCACCACGACGGCTTTTGCAACCACCACCAGTATTATCTTTCGGCACTGGATAGCTGTAAGGAGTTTATGGGTGAGGAGGGGGAGTGAGTAAATAGTGAGAAAAATGGAGACGGGCGTGCAATGGGCTTTATTTGCCGGTGATGCATTGGCTGTTATTATAACTTTAGGAGAGCCGCTATTGCGAAACGGGCTGGAGAGCAAGGGTTCTTTTTCTTTTGAAAAACTCTTAGAAATCGGAGAAATATTTCCTGTTTGCAGTATCTCTATACACAACTCATTAATAGTTGCTGAACTTAAATCTTATTAAGATTTCTGAAAGCATCAATTTTATTAACCATACGGAATACTTTATACCATTTAAATGTTGCTCCCATTAATAATTATAATTGCATAGAGGAAAGTTCGATACTTTTTTCGGTTCCAGCCTGAAGAGCCATTATAAAATTATTGCTTTCATTCAGTTTGTTCACAATCGCTTCAGTAACCCCGCCGCTTGTTGCCATTTTTGTTACGTAAAGCTCCATTTGTTTTGCTGACTCAAAAGGCGGAACAACAGCTTCTGCCCACTTGAAAAGCTGAGTAAACAGGCTGTATTTCTCATTAAATACATTGCTGGCTTCATCCGTTGAAATACCAAGGGCTCTTGCTCTTACGATTGCTGCTGGCAAGCATACGCCCACAGTAAAATAATGCAGTTCCTGCTCATTACTAATATTATAAGTTGCAAACCCTGCCCTGGTCATAATATTCGCAACTGTTAAATTGTAAGGATAAATTGCAACTACTGCTTGTTTTGCGACTATTGTTGCGGGTCCGCTTGTCATCATTCGGCATACGTTCTTTCCAAAAATACCCGCAAAGGATGCCAGTGAAACCCCAGCCATGCAGCTTACGAATAAGGCAGCGGGATTGACTACTGCTTTTTCAAATTCCTTGAAGCTTTGTGGCCTTACTGCAATAAATACGATTTCTCCTTCGGCACAAAGAGATTCATTGCTTTTTAGATTTTTGGTCAAACCAAGCTTTCCGATCACATCCATCCTGTCGCTATTTCGGGAAGCAGATATGAACAGATTCTCTTTTGTTGTTACGTTTTTTAAAAAAGCTTCCGCAAGCGTAAGGCCTAGGTGTCCGGCACCCATTATACCTATGCGGGTTGAAGATTTCTTACCAGTCATGATTTGTTCAATTCAAATAGTACTCTATTCAGAATAATAACAGATGTAGGCTACATCTGTTTCAGCTATCAGGTCAAACGCAACTTTGGCCTGTACTTCCAAACTATCAGACTTTGTATATGTCGTCCAACCTTGTCCCGGTATTTTAACTTTCAGAATACCTGAAATAATGGTAATATTTTCGATGGAGGAGGTGGAAAATTGGTAAGTTCCTTTTTTCATAACTCCAACAGTTGCCCTGCCAAACTCCGTTTGAAGTCCTAAACTTTTAACTTTTCCATCGAAATACACATTGAAGGAAACCTCTTTGCTTGTTTCTAAATCTTGCTTAAAATTGCTCATATCTTTAAAATTATTTAATGATTGAGCACAAAACTATTATTCGGAAATGAAAGCAAATTGTAAAAAATAGACATATTAGAATTCTTAAAACAATTGACAAACAACATCGGCGATTGTTTTAGCTCCAGTGCCAACAAAAGACGAAGGGCTAAGGCCGGAAAAATATTTAAATTCATGGATGAAGTGTGCCTGATCGTAATAACCTGCATCTAATGCAAGATTGGTTAACTTTTCATATTGCTGAATCTGGGTTAGGGAATCCTGAAAACGGACGATCCTTGAGAATAATTTTGGAGTAAGCCCAATTTCGGCAATGAATTTACGTTCTATTTGCTTGACTGAGAATCCATATTGCGCCGAGGCCTGACCGATAACGTTAGGAGCACCTGCCATAACGATTTGTTTTATCATTTCATTATGACGTTCAAGTTTCTGGCTTTTTTTGCTAAACTGTTCGATAAGAAAATCCGATAATGTGTTAATCCTGTCTTCGTTGCTGATGCAATTATAGAGTTTTTTTTGCAATAGATTAAAGGTACTATCACTCAAAATCGAGTTTAAGGATAATGTCTGATTGAAAAATTCCCGCCCTCTAAGGTTAAATAATACGTTTGGCGCATAGGGATACAAGTTTACACCAACCAATCCAAAATCACCTTTGACGGAATATTCACGGAAGCTGCTAGAATGTCCATTCAAAATAGCATCGGGAACAAGATCGGATTTCTCATCGTTTGATTTCAGATAAAAGTGATTTTTATAATGAAAAACGAAGCGTGGGCAGCTATAAGGCATGAGCCTTATGGTTGTTTTACGGTCAGTTACATCAACATTTTCTAATATCCAAAACGACCTCACCATGCTGGAAAGTACAGCTGGCGGGGCAACTA
>CAZRDD010000075.1:0-15169 GCA_964598675.1 uncultured Parafilimonas sp. | reverse complement strand
GTGAACATCGCCACCATCCCCGCTGTGTACATGCTCGTGCGCAAGGTAAGTATACCAAAGTGCCATATTGACAATCAGGTTAGGGTTAGGTTTAAATACAGTACCCGCATCGGCACCATAGGCACCAGGCAATACCTGTTGGCCATGCTCAACCACCACACTCCTGGTATCGTTTGAGTGGAAACCTTTACCTGCTGTAAGGTAAAATTGCAGGTTGTTATTTACGTGATAATATACGTTTAGCTTAGGGCTTACCGTATTGGCTGCAGCCTTGTACACCCCCATACCGGGTAAAGTGGTGTCGCTGGCCAGCTTATTGTTGTAGGCATGATAAAGCTGGTCGAATCGGAGGCCTGCATTAATACTCAAATGCCGGTTGAGCGCGAATGTTTCACTAATGTAGGGGGAAATATTCCATTGTGTAATGTTGCCCAGTTTAATCCGGTTAAGGGTGATGAACCTGTCAAGCGTATGCGATAATTCGGAGTTGTTGGTCATATCTCCCCTTACATTTATGCCCGCTTCGGTGGTTGTTTTTATACTGCCCCAATAGCCACTTTGGCTGTAGCTACCATTGTAACCCACCATATTGCGGCCTTCCTTTTGCCTTATCTCATCCCCATTTACCGTATCAACCAAATAAAAAGTAAAATTGGTATGCAAATCAAAATTTGAATTAGAGAAATAAACCTGGTTTTTTACTAACCCTCCATTGTTTAAGGTAGTAATTAGCTGGGCATTAATATTGGTGCGGCTGGTTAACCCGCCTTCAAAAGGGTCTAACGCCCCGTAAAACCCAATAAGCCCATTTTTTACGGCCCGTTCGGGAATTTGGCCCGAGGCGTTCCATTTACTCCAAAATGCGGTTGCAGAAAGGCTTAGGTAATTGTGGGCCGATATTTTACCACTGAATTTAGTAAAAAGGTTAAAACGGTTAAAATGCTGGGGCGCATCAAAATAGCCATCGGCATACCGGTATTCAGTAGCCACATACCAGCTTTGTTGTTTATCCCTTGCCTTGTTGCCCAGCAGGTTAAACATACCCAGGCCCCTAAAGGTGTTAAACATGCCGCCCTCAAGTTTAACCGTATTACTTGCCAGTGCTTTTTTAGTATTAAAATCTACGAAGCCGGTGGTGGCAAAATCGCCTTTGGCGGCAGTGTAAGGCCCCTTTTTAAAATCAACTGTTTCAATTGTTTCGGGTATAATAAAATGGCTGTCTGCAAACCCCTGGCCGTGTGCGTGAGATACCATGTTGATGGGCAGCCCGTCTACATCAAGCCTGAAATCGGTACCGTGGTCGCAGTCAAAACCACGTAAAAATATCTGCTCGGCTTTGCCGCCGCCCTGGTGCTGGCCAATAACAACACCTGGTATAATGCGCAGTACCTCCTGCGAATTGCTGACCCCACGCATGGCGATGTCTGCCCGGCTGATGGCCTTGTACTGGTCGCCTGACCGGCTTGAAACCGTTACATCTTTTAAAGTGCTTTGCTGCTGGGTTAAAGATAAAATAAGCGGTTGGTTAAAGTTGGCCAGGGCAAATGTTTGCTCAGCATAACCAATACTAGTAACCCTAAGAGTATCACCAATTATATTTTTTTCTCTATACATAAAGCCCCCGGTTACATCGGTAATTACGGTGGCATTGTTGTGTACAAGTGTTACCACAGCACCTTCTATGGGCTGGTTGGTTTTACCATCAACCACTATGCCTTTTACGGGTAATTGAGCAAGCCCCGCAAAGCAAAGTGTAATGGTATAAAATGACAGGAATAATATTTTTTTAAACAGCATAGCAGTGCCTTACTTTATTTAGGGTTTACCATTGGTATAAATAAGTTTTAAATAGGCGGGTAATACAATGCACGCAAATGCAGTTGCAATAAACAGTCATTTGATATAATGTATTACAAACCAGTAATTTAATTGATTATTTAACAGTTGGCAGAGGGTGGGTGTACCAATGGCCTTATATAGCCGGGCAGCAGGCCGCTTTGGTTTTTAGGGGAATGATAAACGTTATGTTGTTTTTGCTGAGATAAGCAGGTAAGTATTTCGCCGGGCAGATGAAAAGGTACTGGTTCGGTGTTTTTTATACCAGCCTGATTTTTAGTGGCATCAGTATTTTCTTTTTCGGCTGCTGCCAGTTCTTTTTCTAAGTGATTGGCCCCGTACCTGGCGTGTACTTTGGCAATATGAATGGTTTCTGAAAAAGTATGCGACCACACATCACTCAACAATGGCAGGAACGGCCTCACCATCATTGTTAAGTAAATTAATAAAAGATAATATGCTATCGGAAAACGCATAAATAGTGTGGTTGATAGAATGTATCTGATGTAAATGTACGGATAACCGCCATTTTGGGTTTTAGTGAATGGAAAAATATACAGGCGTAACAAGGATATTAATGAAGAAGCCGCCTGTACTACAAGCGGCTTCTATTATTCAGAGGTTTTTTTTTATTGCTGAACCACCTGCGTTCTTAGTGTTTCTACTATTGCCCCAACCCTCGCAATCAGGTAATCGGGTAATCCGTTCTTTTTAGCACCCGCAACAAGGTCTTTCACAAATGAATCAAAATCATCTGAGGCTGCTTTGCCGTTCATTCTTGGGTTTGTAGCAGGGTTGTGTGCATCAACCATATTTTTGCCGCCGTAAGTAAAGTTTTTGGCACCGGTAGCAACTGCGAAAAAGTTTGTAAGATTGTTGCTAAGCGCTTCAAAACCAGTAGTGTTACCAGCCGTAACCTCGGCTAACAATACTTTAAAGAAGCCATTGATGTTTGTATCGGCAGCTATTACAAAAATGGTGCTGTCTACCACGGAACGTATACCCAGCCTGCCTTTTTCAATCATCACACCGGCATGTGCAGGGTCGGCAACCATTGCTGTGCCACCCAGGGAGTCGTATAAACTTAATGTTGCTGTTGCAGGGGCTGTTGTGTCGCTTTTTTTACACGACTGTGTTAATAACACTGTAATTGTTAGTGCTGTTAATGATGCTAAAACGATTGCTTTTTTCATACTTGTTTTTTTGTAGTTAGTAAATACCTGTTATCAGATGCTCTTGAAGAAATTGTATATTTTGTAGGTTATTGAAGTGGTTGCTACCGGGCAGCCTGCTGCCAAATCTTCCTTGCTGGCGGTTATTCTTTTGGCGTGGTAGGGCAGGCTGGCAGTAAAATTTGCAGTAAGTACATCCGCTGTTGTTTTTACAGGGTAATAAGTAAATATTACAATACCTGTTTGCGGGTTTACCAAAACATGGTCAATACCTTTTTGAGTATACAGCCAATTGGTTATTTTGTCTGCATCGGGGCTGGTAATTGGTTGTGCAATATCAATACGTGCCATTGCCCTTGTATCGGCGGTGGGTGCTTTAGGCCTGGTAACTACATATATATGTACTGCAAGCACCAGTACAGAGGCGATAAGGAAAATGCCGGTACCCCATAGAATTTTCTTAAATAGGCGCATGCGCATATAGTTATTGTTTTAACAATTAATAAAGTGGTTTTGAAAAAATCAGCTTTTGCTGCCGGGTAGCAGTTACTGCAGTTTAACTGTGTTACCCGTTGTTGATATTTGCCTTGTTAGGGCATATTATGCTTTTACTTACGGTGCCTTTTTATATTTGGTTTTAAAGTAGTAAAACATTTTTTTTAAACCTGTAAAAGCAACTAAATGAATGGTTTGAAAATTTAACCCCCTTTGTAATACCAATATTGTTTACACGGGATGTTGGTAGTAATATCTACGGCAGCAGAGCCAGCTTGGTTTTTGGAAGTATTGTTTTTTTAAAGGAACAGGTAGCCATTGCTTATGGGTTTTTTGGCTATTTATCAACGGGGTATGCTTTTATGGCCAGCTATCACCCTAAATCCCTAACTTCGCAGCCGCAAAAAGCTCTTTAAGTAACATGATCAGCAGAAGAAACATACGGGTTAAAGTAATGCAGCTATTATACTCCCTGGAACCGCTGGAAGGTACAACCAGTATAACCGATGGGGTAAAAGCATTAAAAAAGCAATTGAATCAGTCCTCCGAATTATTTATTTATCTTTTATATTTTTTAACCGAGGTGGCCCGCTATGCTGAGCAGGATTCACTAAAAAGGGCGGCTAAAAACCTGCCCGACTCAAGCGACCTTAATGTAAATACCAAAATTTCGGGCAACGAATTGCTGTGGAAAATATTGGAAAACCCAAGTTTTAAGCATGCCGTTGAAAATACAGCACTGAATTTTGAAGAAACAAAAGAACAGGTTAAAAAAACATACCAGGCTTTAGAAGCTTCAGAAATTTACCAGCAATACATTCACGAGCAGGGCAGGGAAAAAGGTACGGAAAAGGATATACTCACTTATATTTTTACCGACCTGATGCTGCCTAACGAAGACTTTATCACCCATTTGGAAGAGCATTATACCAATTGGGATGATGATGCAGATATGATGGTGCAGCTTATGATGAGCTACCTGCAAAAGCCAGCCTCCTTTAACCTGCAGGATATGGTTGGGGCTGAAAAATGGGAATTTGCCCGTGAACTGCTGAAGGCAGTAAAGGAAAAGAAAGAATATGTTACCAGCCTTATTAAGCCAAAACTTATTAACTGGGATGCAGACCGTATAGCCCTGCTGGATATGATACTGATGCAAATGGGCGTTTGCGAGTTATTGTATTTTGAAACAATACCGCCAAAGGTTACCATTAACGAGTACATTGATATTGCCAAGGAATACAGCACGCCGCAAAGCGGGCAGTTTGTTAACGGCATCCTCGATAAAATTCATAAAGAGCTGGTGGCCGATAATAAAATTCATAAAATTGATTTTAAACAAAGGTCAAACCAATAATATTTTACTTTTGCGCATAATTCATAAATCTTTTATGCATAAATCAGTTTTATTTGTACTGGCACTGGCCGCAATATTCACCTTTGGTTGTGGAAACAACAATGGTAATATTTTGATTCAGTCGAGTATGAAGGATCAGCTTCACCAGTTGGATTCGGCCAATTACACCACTATCCAGTGGATTGATTCTGTAAAAGATTTTGGTATTGTGCCACAGGGTGAAAAGGTTAAAATTGTTTTTCATTTTTTAAATTCAGGCAATAAACCTTTATACCTGGCAGAAGTAAAGCCAAGTTGTGGGTGTACACTGGCAGATTATACAAAAAGCGCTGTATTGCCAGGCAAACAGGGTGAGGTAACTGCCGAGTACGACAGCAACCACGGCCAGCCCAACCAAATGATACACAAAACGGTGGTGGTAACCTGTAATGCCAAAAATAAAACCACCAGCGTATTGGTGTTTACCGGTAAAGTAAAAGCTAAAGCATGACATTTTATTATAAACTTCTCATTTTAAAAAACAAGCAATGACTCTTTTGAATTCAGTTTTATTATTAACACCACCCGCAGGTGCACAGGGTGCTGGTGCTGGTAGTCCATGGACAACTCCCTTGTTCTTTGGTGGTATTATTGTTGTATTTTACTTTTTTATGATACGCCCACAGGCTAAAAAAGCCAAAGAGCAGAAAAAATACATTGATAACCTGCAGAAAGGGGACAAAGTTATTACCCATGCAGGTATACACGGCACAATTAATAAAGTAAATGAAGATAACACCGTGCAGCTTGAAACAAGCCCCGGCAGTTACATTAAGCTTGAAAAGTCCGCCATCAGCCAGGAAGCAAGCATAGCGCTTAACAAACCTGTAGTTGTAGCTGAAAAAAAATAAGCTGAACAATTATTTATAATAAAAGAGGAAAGTATAACCATGCTTTCCTCTTTTAGTTTTGGTTGTTTACTTTACAAAACACTGGTATTTTATACGTAAAAAAGGGTAAACCATAAGTCATGAGTACCCCGCTAAAAATTGGCCTTACAGGTGGTATAGGTACCGGTAAAAGTACCGTTGCTGGCATTTTTAAAGTGCTGGGAGTGCCTGTGTTTGATGCAGACAGTGCGGCTAAGGAGATTATGAATACCGATGCTGCGCTAAGAAGCAATATCATTAAAACTTTTGGCGAGGGGGCTTACAGTGGTACAACGCTTAACCGTAAATACCTTGCCGGTATTGTGTTTAACGATGCTTTTAAATTAGAGCAACTAAATGCCCTTGTACACCCGGCAACTATTGCCGCAGCAGAACAATGGGCCAATCAGCAAAAAACGCCTTACACCATAAAGGAAGCTGCCTTGCTTTTTGAATCGGGTTCTTCTTCCGGTCTGGATTACATTATTGGCGTTTATGCTCCACAAGCCCTGCGTATAAACCGGGTAATGGATAGAGATGGCGTTAGCCGGGAGGAAGTATTGGCCCGAATGAGCAGGCAGATTGATGAAGATATAAAACGAAAGCTGTGCGATTTTGTAGTGATAAATGATGAGCAACAATTACTTATACCCCAGGTTTGGGCGTTGCACCAAAAGTTTACGGAATTATCAAAAATAAGGCAATGAAAAAAAGTATAAAAGGCTTGGTGGTGCTGGTTTTTATCAGCCTGGCTGTATGTATTACGGCGGTATATTTTATTATTCCTAAAGCAGCTGGTATTTCGTTGCCTTTCCGTTGGAACAATGTGCCGCTCGACCAAAAGCGTCAGGTGGTACTGCAATATTTTGGCCAGCCTGCTGATACTTCTGCGGCGCTTACCGATACCTGGTTTGCCCAACGAAACAATGGCAATTACCAATTGGTGATACACTATAATAAAGATACTGTAGCCACTGGCTACCAGTTGTATTTTAATTACAAGCTGTACTTTTTTACAAAACAGTATTTATTGCAGGATAAATAGGGCAGGGGCGGCTACTTAAAAACTACCAGGGCTCCTTTAAATTAATACCCAAACCAGGGTTGCCTGTAATGGTTACTTGCCCATGGTGATATTGCAGCCCTTCGGCAACATCTTCTGAGAGTAATAACGGTCCATCCATATCTACAAAATCAAGCTGGGGCAGGCACTGCGCAATGGCGGCAGACCCCACCGTACTTTCGTTCATGCAGCCCATCATTACCTTCATACCCAGGCTCTTTGCTTTTTGTATCATGCGCAGGGCAGGTGTTAAACCGCTGCTTTTGGTTAGTTTTATATTGATACCATGAAAATGCTGGTAGCATTTTTCAACATCATGCTCAAACACGCAGCTTTCATCTGCCACCAATGGTATGGGCGATTTTTCAAACAGCACCTTCATGCCTTCCCAATTGTCTTTTGCCAGGGGCTGCTCAATAAGTTCAATATCCAGGTACTGTAGTTTTTCAATTCTGTCTATCGCTTCTTCAAGCGTCCAGCCTGCGTTTGCATCCACCCTTATCACCGCATCCGTATGTTTTCGCAGTTCTGTTATAACCTTTATATCCTCCTCAGTACCTAGCTTTATTTTGTAAATGGGCCACGGGTTGGCTTTCATTTTGGCAATCATCGTATCAACGGTGTCAATGCCAATGGTATAGTCAGTAAGTGGATTATTCGTCCATTCTGTGCTCCAGAGTTTGTAAAGGGGCTGGTTTTTCATTTTGCCAAAAAGGTCCCAGCAGGCAATATCCAGCGCACAAACCAAAAAAGGGTTTTGCGGCAGCAGGTGGTGCAGGTAATGCCAATAGCGCTCAGGCTCAGTCAATGCAAATTTTTCAATGAAAGTCTTTTTTCTTTCAATATCAGCCACCATTTGTTCAACAGTTATGTTGTAGTAAGGTATGGCGGGTGCTTCGCCGTAACCAACCCACGGGCCCAGTTGTAAGGCAACCAGCAGGGATGGCTGGTGGGTTTTGGTTCTGCCGCCCGAAATAGTAAAAGGATACTGAAACGGTAAATTGATCTGTTTATAAAAAACTTTCATGAACGCATATTTTAAAGAAGCATCGGCAAGCAACGGCCGCCAACTGGCTTACCTTAGCTGGCGTTTATACATTTCTACAGTATTCTGGTAACCAAGATAAATAGCATCGCAAACAAGTGCATGCCCAATGGACACCTCATCAAGCCAGGGTATGTGCTGCTTAAAATATTTAAGGTTGTGCAGGTCTAAATCGTGCCCCGCATTTAGGCCCAGGCCCAGTTCTTTTGCTTTTTGCGCTGCTTGCAAATAAGGGGCAATGGCTTCAGCCGGGTTCTTAAGGTATTCGGTAGCATAGCCTTCAGTGTACAGTTCCACACGGTCGGTGCCGGTGGCGGCTGCGCCTTCCACCATTTCGGCAACAGGGTCAACAAAAATGCTTACCCGTATACCAGCTTCCTTAAACACTTTTATAATACCGGTAAGGTATTCTTTATTTGCTATGGTATCCCAACCGTGGTTACTGGTTATCTGGCCCAGTGCATCTGGCACCAGGGTTACCTGGTGTGGTTTAACTTCCAATACAAGGTCAACAAACTTTTGTTCCTGGCAGTTGCCTTCTATATTAAACTCGGTGGTAATAATGTTTTTTATCTCCCTTACATCGCTGTAGCGTATATGCCTTTCATCGGGGCGGGGGTGTACTGTTACACCATCTGCCCCAAACAGTTGGGCATCAATAGCAGCCTTTACCACGCTTGGGTTGTTGCCGCCACGGCTGTTGCGCAGGGTGGCAAATTTGTTTATATTAACACTCAGCTTCGTCATAATATCATTTCCTTACTTAAATAGTTTTTGGAAAGAAGTACATGGCTCTCAACCTGAAGCGCTTTCGCAGCTACGGTTAATCCCAAATGTCGCTGAAAGCTGTTGTAATGGCACAACCTTCTTCCAAATAAAAAGTAAAATCGTTGTCAATGCTTTTCAACTGGTACTCGCCGTTACTGTGTTCGTACACTTCAACGGTTTGTTTTGCACTGTCTACAATAATGTAATATTTTACACCCTGCAGCTGGTAAATATCAAATTTGGTATTACGGTCGCGCAAAGCCGTTGAAGGGGATAATATTTCCACAACCAGTGCAGGTGGAAAGTCTAAATACTTTTTCTCAATCTTACCACAAACTATAAGCAGGTCCGGCTCCAGTATCGTGTCATCCGTAATTCGGTAATCTATCGGCAGATATACTTTACACTTTTTACACCCGGCGTTTTTCAGGGCCGCATTAAATTCAATGTAAAGGTTACCGGCAACCCTTTGATGCTGTGGCACAGGGGCGGGGCTCATGGCAATAGGTATGCCATCAATAAGTTCCCACTTGCCCTCCCAGTGCAACCAGTCATCGTAAGTGTAATGTGGTAATATTTTATGTGTATAGCCCATACTTAAAGTTAATCAAAAAAATTAGTACGCCGCGCTTACACCGGTATAGTTATGCGGTGTAATGGCTTCCAGTTCCTTTTTTACCTCCCCGGTTACCTGTAACGAGGCTATAAATTCGTGAATCGCTTTTTTATCAATTTTGTTGTTGCCCCTGGTAAGGTCTTTTAGCGCTTCGTAAGGGTTGGGGTAATTTTCCCTGCGTAAAATGGTTTGTACCGCTTCAGCTACAACGGCCCAGTTATTATCCAGGTCTTCTGCCAATTTAGCTTCATTTAGCACCAGTTTACTCAGGCCTTTTTCCAGCGATTTTATCGCAATAAGGGTATGTGCAACAGGTACGCCTAAATTGCGCAGCACGGTGGAGTCGGTTAAATCCCTTTGCAGGCGCGATACCGGCAGCTTGGCCGAAAAATGTTCCAGCATTGCGTTGGCCACGCCCAGGTTGCCCTCTGCGTTTTCAAAATCAATAGGGTTTACCTTATGCGGCATGGCACTGCTGCCCACTTCGCCTTTTTTCACTTTTTGTTTAAAGTAATCTATGCTTATGTACGACCAAATATCGCGGCAAAGGTCAATCAGAATGGTATTGATACGCTTTATGGTATCAAAATGTGCTGCAAGGTTGTCGTAATGTTCAATCTGGGTGGTAAACTGCATGCGCTGTAAACCCAGTGTTTTTTCAACAAACTCGTTACCAAGCTTTACCCAGTCTTTACCTGCAAAAGCAACATGGTGCGCGTTAAAATTACCGGTGGCACCACCAAATTTGGCGGCATAAGGTATATACGAAAACAGCGATACCTGGTTACGCAGCCTTTCTACAAACACCATTACTTCCTTGCCTAAAATGGTGGGCGATGCGGGCTGGCCGTGTGTACGGGCAAGCATGGGTATGCTTTTCCATTGCGTGGCCAACTGTTGCAGGTGGTGCTGAAGGTTCATTAATGCGGGCAGGTACTCAAGCTCCATGCAATGCTTCCAGCTAAGGGGGATGGATGTGTTGTTAACATCCTGCGAGGTCAGCCCAAAATGTATCCATTCTTTGGCTTCGGTTGCGCCTGTTTTATCAAGCAGTTCCTTCAGAAAATACTCAACGGCTTTTACATCGTGGTTGGTGGTGGCCTCAATTTCTTTTATGCGCTGGGCATCTTCAGTACTAAAGTTTTCGGCAGCAGCTTTTAACTGTTGCTTTGCTTTTGCTGGAAGCTTAAAAAACTTCTTGCTTTCCAGGAACAGAAAATATTCTATTTCTACAAGTACCCTGTACTTTATAAGCGCATATTCCGAAAAGTATGCTGCAAGTTGCGTAACCTGCTTGCGGTAGCGGCCATCTACAGGTGAAATGGCTGTAAGACTGTTTAATTCCATAATCGGCCCCCTGCCCTAAAGGGAGCGAGGGGAAAAGTATATTTGTTAAATAATGAAGAAAGTCCATTGTTGTTAATCAAACCCTGGGTGGTTAAGCAAACAACATGTTAGTTTTTTTGTTGCTGTTACCATGGGGGATAAAAAACGCCTTTCTTTGCAGGCAAAATTAGATGAATTGGAGAAGATAAAGATTGGGGCTGTTAGTTATTTAAACACAAAACCGCTTTTATATGGCATAAAGCGCTCAGTTGAGTTGATGAACATGGCCGAAATAACCGAGGAGTACCCCGCAAAAATTGCAGCCATGCTGGCCGAGGGGAGCATTGATGTTGGCCTGGTGCCGGTAGCCATTGTACCAAGGCTTGAGGAATGGCATGTTATTACCGACTATTGTATTGGCGCCGAAGGCGATGTTGCATCTGTATGCCTTTTTAGCGAGGTGCCTCTTGAGGAGGTAGAAACCATTCTGCTTGATTATCAAAGCCGTACATCGGTTAACTTATGTAAAGTATTGTTGAAATACCATTGGAAAAAACAAGTAGTTTTGGAAGATGCAAGGGAGGATTTTAGAGATAATATTAAAGGCACCACTGCCGGTGTTGTGATAGGGGACAGGGCACTGGAACAGAGGAAAACATCGCCATATATTTACGACCTGGCAGGTGCATGGAAAGAAATGACGGGGTTGCCTTTTGTTTTTGCAGCATGGATTGCCAATAAAAAATTACCGGAACAATTTATTAGCCTTTTTAATACTTTAAACGGTGTTGGCCTGCAAAACCTTGATGCAGTTATTGCCGAAAATCCGTACCCGGTGTACGACCTTAAAACCTATTACACCAAAAACATACGCTACCAGTTAACCGAAGAAAAGAAAAAAGGTATGCAGAAGTTTTTGGAGTTACTTGGCACCCTGTAAAGGTTTGCGGGGCCTGCGCATTTTATTTGGAGTAAGCCAGTACGCCATTGATATATGTTGCGGTTACATGCAGGTTGTCATTTTCAGGCAGATCGACTGGCAATTTTTTATTTAAAATAATAAAGTCAGCTTTTTTGCCTGTTTCAATGCTACCAACTTCGTTATAGTTTCCGTTGGCTTTGGCAGCGGCTGCGGTGTAGGCGTAAACTGCATCGGCAAGTGTTATCCCTTCGGCCTTTCCTATGGTATTGCCTGTGTTATCTTTACGGTAAATGGCTGATTTAATCCCTGTAATAGGGTTGAAATCGTTTACCACGGGCGCATCGCTGGAAAATGCAAGGTTGATACCTGCATCCAGCATACTGCGGTAAGGGTAGGTACGTTCAAGCCTTTCTTCTTCCAGGTAAAGGGCGAAATTTTTTCCAAGTTCCTTTAGAAAAATGCTTTGCGATACACAGTGCACGCCTGCTTTTTGCATACGGCGCAGGTGGCTGGCTGATGGCAGGCCCAAATGCTCAATACGCAACCCTGCGGCACCTGTACCGTGTATTTTTTCGTAAACATTCAGTACAACATCAATAGCCTTGTCGCCAATGGCATGTGTGGCGATACGAAAGCCATTGTCTGCCGCTTGTTTAGCCACCGGGTAAAAGAAGTCTTCCGTTAAGCGAAGTACCCCTGTTGACGAAGAATTTTTATACGGCTTGTTCATGGCCGCTGTCATGCCGCTTAGCCCGCCATCTGCAAAAAATTTAACGGTATTTACAACCAGTTTATCGGAGTGGTAGAATTCTGGCAGAGGCAACACTGCCGAACTGCCATCTGGGACCCTTACCGGAAAAGCATTTACCCGCACCCTGAGTTTTTGCTGTTGTTCAAGCTGGTGATAACAAGCTAATAAATCGGGCAAAACAGCGGGGTCGGTTGCCGTGGTTATACCATAGCGCAGCAATTCTGTTTCAGCCGCAGCAATCATCCGGGCATAATCCTCTGCGGAATAAGCCGGTATTGTGTTGGCAACCAGGCCGAGCGCTGTTTCGGTAAAAATGCCATTGGGTTTGCCATCATCCCCTAACCGCATTTCCCCGCCAGGCGGTACAGCGGTAAAGTTATTTATGCCAGCGGCCGTAATGGCTTTTGAATTGGCTATGCCAATATGTGCGCAGGTTCTTATTACCCACAGGGGGTGGTTGCCGGTAACTTTATCGAGGTCTGTTTTAGTGGGTAAACGCTGTTCCTTCATATTGGCCTCGTTAAAGCCTCTCGCTTGTATCCAGCCATTACCGGGGTTTTGCTTAACAAAGTCGGTAAGCTTATCCTGCATCTCTTCAATACTGCCCACGCCCCTTACATCCAGCAAAAAGGTTTTTAAATTACCCACTTTCCAAATATGTATGTGCGCATCTATAAAGCCAGGTAAAACAGTATTTTCCTTTGCATCAACCATTGTTGTATTTGCCTGCTGCAGGCGCAAAACATCCTCGTTATTGCCCAAAGCAATAAATTTCCCGTTGTCAACAGCCACAGCTTGTGCTTTGGGTTGATGTGCATTTTGGGTGAGTATGTCTGCGTTGTATATAATGAGTTGTGCTGCCAATGTATTATTACGATAACTTTTTTACAAAATGATGTGCTGCCAAAATAAACCCCTTGTTTAAGTACAGCCTGTGGGCGGTGTTGCGCATATACCCGGAATCAAGGGTTACCGCCGTAAAATTACGTTTTGTCGCTTCTGCTACCACGTAATCAACCAATATGCTGCCATATCCATTGCCGCGTTCAGACTCCAGGGTTGACAGGTCGTCAATATAAAAATGCTTGCCAATATACAGGTACTGTAAATACCGGTAGCCAGCCGCCGCAACAGCTTTGCCGTCTTTTTCAATAAAAGCGAGAATATACCCTTCGGAAATCATTTGCTGAATGGTGTCAACAAATTCATCTTTTACAAGGTGTGGGCGCAACGCAAACAATACTTCCCAGCACTTTAAAATATCCTCTTCTGTCTTAGCTATTTGTATTTCCATATTGCTTTTTTTAAAAGGAACACAGGCGATTAATTTGATAAGCAGATATAATACAAGCAGTCCACTTATTTCATCCAGGTGTAGCTTGTGTCCCTTCCTAGTATAAACCTCGTTTAATTTGAGCGTATTTTCAGCCAGCTAATGTTTTGATGGTTCTATGCATTTCCACTAACCCGTGCAATAGCTTCTTCCAGCACCTTTAAACCTTCCAATAATTGCTCATCGGTCATAACAATGGGTGGCAAAAGGCGTATACAGTTGCTGTACAAACCCGCGCGTATGAGTATTATGCCATGTTTTACGGCATCCTTCAACACATCCATAGCCGTTTGCATATCTGGTTCTTTGGTGTCCCTGTCCTTTACAAACTCTATCAACTGCATGGCACCAAGCCCACGGGTGTCGCCAATACAGGCGTATTTTTGTTTCCAGGACTGCATGGTTGAGTTGATTAACTCGCCCACATGCGCAGCCCTTGCTAAAAATTCCGGCGAACTGATTATTTTCAATGCTTCAATGGCTGCCACTGCCGAAACAGGGCTGCCGCTGTATGTACCGCCCACGCCGCCAAGATGCGTGCAATCCATAATTTCGGCCTTGCCTACCACTGCACTTACCGGCATACCTGCACCCATTGATTTTGCCGCTGTAATAATATCGGGTACTACACCGCTGTGTTCAATGGCAAACAGTTTACCTGTGCGGCCACTGCCACTCTGTATTTCATCGGCAATCATAACGATGCCGTACTTATCGCATATTTCTCTGATCTTCTTTAAAAAAGGTGCAGGCACCGGTACAAAACCACCTTCGCCCAACACCGGCTCAATAATAATAGCAGCAACAGCTTCTGGGTCAACCTGTGCAATAAGCGCATTATCAAGGTTGCTAAGGCTCCAGTTTAGATAGTCTTCGCTGGTCATGCCTTGCGGCACACGATACATGTTGGGTACAGGCAGCCTGTAAATATCGCTGGCGAATGAACCGAAACCCTTTTTAAACAAACCATACTTGCTGGTAAGCGATAGCGTTAGCATACTGCGGCCATGATAGGCACCTTCAAAACAAATAACGCCGGGGCGCTTGGTGTAATACTTTGCCAGCATTACGGCGTTTTCAACCGCCTCGGTACCGGTATTGCACAGTAACGTTTTTTTAGCAAAATCGCCGGGTGTCAGGGTATTCAACAATTCGGCTAATGCAATGTAAGGCTCGTAAGTGGTTACCAATGAGCAGGTATGAATGTATTTATCCAACTGGGCTTTAACAGCATCCACAACCGCATCAGGCCTGTGGCCAACGTTAATCATGCCAATACCACCTGCAAAATCAAGCAACTGGTTGCCATCTGCATCCCAAACAATACCGCCTTCGGCCTTTTCAACCACAACCTCCGTTGATTTTGCCAACCCGGCGGGCAATGCATTCTTTCTTCTTTCCAGCATCAACTTACTCTTAGGACCTGGAATTTCTGTAATCAGATTAATGTAAGACATAAGCAAAAGTTTTAACCCTGGCCCTTTGAGGGGACAAAGTTTGTTAAGCCTTCAACCCTATAACGGGCTGAAAGCAGTTATTGTAAATATGTGTATGATATTTATTCATTAAATAGATTC
>CAZRDD010000074.1:0-15211 GCA_964598675.1 uncultured Parafilimonas sp. | reverse complement strand
GGTCATACAACTCAAGGCGCTATTTCTGCTGATTACCTTTTCAATGAATATGTAGTTGGCTTTGCCTGCTCTATGGGGGTTGACATGGGTTTTAATTCAAAACATCATTCACATGGCAATCATAAACATCATCAGGAATCAGACTCAGATGCCGACCATCATGAGCATGATGGCAATAATAGTCATGGCCATCATCATGAAACGTCATCATATCATCATTCAGACCAACATAACAAGACTGCTTCTTTTAGTGCACAAAATGATGAAAATTGCTGTAAGGATTATGTAGTTGGGTTTAACTCACTGGATAAACAACTTGCAAAACAAAGCAGTACACAACTAAAAATAACATACCTCTCTCCATTTATTTTATCCGCTTTCATTACAGAGGCAAATAATGTAAAAGGTTATGTACAGCACCTTAGAATCCCTCCAAGAGAAATTGATTACTCTCCTCCCGACATACGTGTCTTTATACAATCTTTCCTTATTTGATACCGCTTTAATTGTGTAAGCTGGTCAGGTGAATTGCTATTGCCTGATGGGTTGCAACAAAACAAATTGGCATTGAAATATTCATACAGCCAGATTAAAAAAATCAGTTGAATGAATTAAGATGCTGCTAAACACTGCAATCTCATTATAAAGCAAACGCCCTCTCGCCGGTATTTACTACAATTGATGATGCCCCTTTATTGTTTTTTTTGAACAACTATTTTTTTAGAATAAAAAACAACTACTATGGCATGCGGTAACAACTGTACATGTAACAAGGACAACTCTGGTAACCAGGATAATTCCAGGAGAGATTTTCTTGTAAAAGGATTAATGGGTGGTATTGGCGCCGCCTTTCTTTCCGGCTGCTCTACAAATGATAAAACCAAACCGGCAAGCAGTGAAAAAATAAATGTATTAACACATGACGGCAAGCTGGTATCAGTAGATAAATCACAGGTAGCCGATTTTAAGCCTCATATATCTGAAGAAGATGTTCGTAAAGGAATACCGGGTAAAAAATTTGTTATGGTCATTGACCTGGCTAAGTGTGATGGCTGTGGTAAGTGTACCAAGGCATGCAATAAAATGCATTACCTCCCTAAAAATAAAGAATGGATTGAGGTAATTGAAATGCAGGATTCACCGGAAATGGCCCCATATTACTTTCCCAAGCCCTGTTACCACTGCGATAACCCACCCTGCACAAAAGTTTGCCCGGTAGATGCAACGTTTAAAAGAGAAGATGGTATCGTAGCAATTGATACAGACCGTTGCATTGGTTGCCGCTTTTGTATGGCTGCCTGTCCGTATTCTGTTCGCCTTTTCAACTGGACAGAACCAATTAAGCCCAACATCACTGAAACAACACCTGCCGCAGAAAATGTTTTTCAAAGTAAAAAAGGTTGCGTGGAAAAATGCGATTTCTGTCCGCACATGGCAAGAGAAGGGAAACTGCCTGCCTGTGTTACCGGGTGCCCTATGAATGCAATATGGTTTGGTGATGCCAATGAAGATGCAGTAACCTGTTATGACGGCACCACTACTAAACTGTCGCAATTGCTGGAAGATGGGGCAGCATATCGCTTTATGGAAGAATTGGGTACAGAGCCAAGAGTGTATTACCTGCCACCAACCAACCGAACTTATAATGCTAAAGAAATTAAAATAGAAAAAGAGTAAGTTATGAAAAAGCTGATTGTTTTAATAATACTTATTGCTGTTTTCTCTTCTGTTGTTAAAGCCCAAAACGACAGTAGCGGTATTTATAAAACTGCTGATGACTTTGCTGCAAAGAAATTATCCTTCGCCATCAACTGCCAAACGGAGAAGCATAAAATATATCTCAATGATTTTTTTAATAAGCCTTACATAACTCTAAAGCATAATGATAGTACATATAAAGTATTCAGGAAAGATATTTATGGTTATCACTTTTGCAATGGTGAAACATACCGGATTGTAAACCGCTACGACCTGCAGGTTCTAAATCCTGATGAGTATATAATTATTTACAGAAGAAATATAACTCATCCTCCTTCCGGTAAAACAAATGTTACAAATTACTACTTCAGTAAAGGCCCTGATTCAGGTGTTCAGCAATTAACATTTAAAAATCTTAAAAAGGTTTTTTCTGAAAACCAAAACTTTTACCGGCAAGCAGACAGTTTGTTTAAATACAATACAGAATTAGCAACCTACGATAAAATACATAAAACCTATATGATAAACTGGATTTATAAAAAGAGTTTAGAAAAATCATTAATTATGGAAAAGTTGAATCCTGAAATAAGAAATCAAATTGAAGATGAGCTGCTGGGCACAGTAGGCAGGCGCTACCGGCAGGAAACATTTTGGGTTATTTTTCTTGGTCTTATATGTGTTGGGGGAACCGTAGCCTGGATTATACAACTGAGAAAAGGATTAGGGGTTACTGCTATGAGAGATTATGTTTCATGGGGTTTGTATATTTCATTGCTTTTCTTTTTTGTTGGGGTGAGTTTAATTGGGGCATTGGTATCCTGCGTGTTGCGTATGTCTGGTGCAAAGTGGCGTTATCCGCTGATTCGCATTGCAGAAGCAATTACACTTTCTGCCATCTTCTTTGCAGGTTTTATGCCGGTATTAGATATGGGCCGACCTGAACGGTTATATTTTCTTATCACTCATGGCCGAATTCAATCACCCATCTTATGGGATGTGATAGCGATTGCCACTTACTTTATAGGAAGTGTAATTTATTTCTATCTGCCGCTGATACCCGATTTAGCAATTATGAGAGATAAAATTACAGATGCTCCAAAGTGGAGAAAAAAATTATGGCGGTGGATGGCAGTTGGTTGGGAAGATAATTTGCTGCAACGGCGACTTTTGAAAAAAGCGATGATGATTTTATGCATTGTGATTTTGCCGGTGGCAATATCTGTACATACTATCAGCGCATGGCTCATTGCATTTACTTTAAGACCAGGTTGGAACTCAACTATCATGGGCCCCTATTTTGTATTCGGCGCTTTGATGGCCGGTACAGCTATCATGATTCTCATTATCGCCAAACTACGACATGGCTACAGGCTGGAGCACTACCTCACACCCAAACATTTCAATAATCTGGCAAAAATATTACTGGCGTTAACTGCCTTTTATCTCTACCTCAACATTAATAAATATGGTGTGCCTGCTTTTAAAATGGCGAAGGAAGAAAAGGCAGTACTGGAAGATTTGTTTTATGGTAAAAATGCTTTTCTGTTCTGGTTTACACAAGTTGTTGGTCTGGTAATTCCAATTGTCCTGCTGTCATTCAAAAAAATCAGGCAATCAGTCAAATGGGTGGTGGCAGCATCAGTAATGGTATTGTTCGGCGCTTTAATCAATCGCTATCTCATAGTTGTTCCCAACATGCTGCACCCGTTTGTACCTATTCAGCATGCACAAGCCGGGTATGCTTCATATACCCCTACATTAATTGAATGGACAATTACGGCTTCTTCATTAGCAGGTTTTGTATTGCTGATAATTCTTCTTTTCAAACCCTTTCCTGTAATTACTATGTGGGAAGTAATTGAAGAAGTAGAGAAACGTGGCGAAGAAGAAATTGGTGTGGAAAATATTGTAAACCTTCAAAATATTCCAGTCCATGTTAGTTAATAAAAGATATAGTATCACCATATTGTCATTCCTGCTGACAATGACCGTAGCTGCGCAGGATGAAAAAATAAACGGAAACATTGCACTGCAGATGGGCTCCAACGACAGTATGCATGTTATAACAGCTACGGTTACCAATATTAATACACTGCAACCAGTAAAGGATGTTGAGTTGATTTTTTATGTGCAGCGGACTTTTGGCTTAATGAAAGTAGCAGAAGGAACAACAGATACCACGGGTATAATCAATACAGAGTTTCCTTTGGCTATCCAGGGGAGTGATTCAACAGGAAACTTTACACTGATTGCTAAAGTAGAAGACAATGATGTGATGAAGGATACTGCATTACGGGTTGTCATTAAATCTACACTTGCTTTTCCGCCTGATAAACCTGTACCACGTTCCATTGCGGGGGCTCATGCTCCCTGGTGGCTCGTTGTCACTTTTATCGCGACAGTAGGTGCTGTATGGTTATTGTTTGTGTATGTACTGTATTTAGTTTACCGCATTAAAAAAGCGTCAATGATGAGAGTTATTTCTAAACAATAAAATTAAAAAATCATGGAAACATTAGTTAAGAACATTATCAGAAAAAAACTACTCACCGTTTCATTGCTGCTGATTGCAGTAATAGGCAGTGCATTCTTTTATCAGCAAAAAGAGTGGAAAGCCCCTGCTTCCGCAGATGCAAAAAAGAACCCGCTTACTGCTGATGCTGCAACACTTGCAGCAGGTAAAACTGTATATGTAAAAGAATGCCAGTCCTGTCATGGAAAAAAAGGCAAAGGCGATGGCCCTTCAGCAAAAGACCTGGATATACCGGCGGGAGATTTTACAAAAGCCATTACACAGAGCCAAAGCGACGGGGCCCTTTACTGGAAAATCTTTGAAGGCAGAAAGCCAATGCCCTCCTTTAAAAAGAAACTAAATGAAACACAGATATGGCAATCTGTAGTGTATATGAGAACATTAAAACAATAATATATGAAAAAGAAAATTTTAAGTCAGCTCGCTGGCCTGCTGTTGTTTTCGGCAGCAGCTTTCAGCCAGCAATACAATCAGGATTATTTAGACAGCCTGATTCAAAACAAGGTACAGCCGTTAATTTCGAGAAACAGCAAGTTTGTAATAACAGGTTATACCACTGCAGGTGCAAAATTTGCTAAGGATGATACAAAATTTAATGGCTTTTCATTAAATCCAATTTTATTGTGGAAGCCATCAGAAAAAATATTTGTAGAGGCCGAACTGGAAACAGAACTGGAAGGCAAAGAGACTGTCATCAATCTTGAGTATGCCAATGTTTCTTTTTTTCTGAATAAGTATATCACTTTCAGGGCTGGTAAATTTCTTTCCCCCTATGGCATATTTCAGGACAGGCTGCACCCGGCGTGGATTAATAAATTACCTACTGCCCCTTTAGGTTATGGTCACGATGGTGTGGGTCCAAGTGCGGAATTAGGTTTTGATATCAGGGGCGGCATACCACTTGGCTCTGCTAAAATGAATTACAGCATCTATGTATCGAATGGCCCTGTTTTAAACACGGGGGCAGATGAACCGGGTGAAGAAGGCATGCTATCTTATGAAAATGCTGATGACAATAATAACAACAAAACATTTGGGGGCCGTTTAGGTTTTCTGCCTTTATCCAATTCCTCACTTGAAATTGGCGGTTCATGGCAATTGGCTAAGCCCGGTAATAAAGCTTCAGTTTATGAAAATTTAAAAACACAACAATATGCACTGGATTTAACTTATGTAAAGCAGCTTGATTTTATTAAAGGCTTGTTTGATGTAAAAGCACAGTGGAATTGGGTGAATGTTGACAAAGCTGATTACATAGACCCCGATGACCCAACAGGAAATACAACATACACTTACGACAATAAACGAAACAGCCTATTTGCACAGGCAGCTTACAGACCCAGCATGTCTCCAAACAAATTTTTAAAGAAAACAGAACTGGTGTTCCGTTATTCAGGCTTTAACCCTCCGTCTGGTTCAAAAGAACCGGATAAAATTAAACAGTACACCTATGGTCTTAACTACTGGATAAACTGGCGCACAGCAGTAAAGCTTGCTTATCAAAACCAAAAAAATGACAACGCCTTCCTGGTACAATTTGCCGTAGGCTTTTAACAAAACTAAAATCATTTTTTATGAAACGTAATACATTAATAATTGCAATAGCAATGATACTCACAACTGGGCTGGTAATTGCCAGTTGTGTATCTACTAAAGTAACTGACAAAAGCGGAACACAGTTGTGGAGTGAAAACTGCCAGCGTTGCCACAATACACCTCCTGCCTCTGCATTTACTAATACCCAATGGGAAGTGATAAATACCCACATGCGGCAACGTGCTATGCTGACTGAGGATGAATACAAAAAAATTACAGAGTTTATGCAGGCTGGAGATTAAAGATGGTTTCTTCACATAAATCCGTGCCCTTATTTTTTTGAAGTAATTGTGAAGAGTGGAAACAAATAAAATAGTTTTTATGAAAAAGAGAAGTTTCTATAGCATGTTGTTGCTGATTGCCCTGTCACCCGCAGCATTCTCACAGGAGAAAAGAATAACTGATTCAGTCGCTGTTTCAACTTCTGAAAAGGAGCAGTCTTATCTATTGACTGGCGCAGGCTTCAGCAGCGACATTGTTTTTCTTGGCCGAAAGAGCCCAATTAAATCTCCGTACATCTCTCTATCAGCCGGATACTATCATCAGTCAGGTTTATATATAACAGGCATTGTCTCCTACCTGGTATCATCACAGCAAAACCGGATAGATTTATTCACGGCTTCCGGTGGATACGATTATATAAAAAAAGATTTTGCTGGCGGTGTTTCAGCAACAGGATATGTGTTTAACAATAAAAGTTATGCAGTTAAGTCTGCATTAACGGCTAACATAAGTGCTTATGCCGATTATGATTTTGATTTATTGGAATTGTATGCAGATGGTACTATGTATTTCAGCAGCCAAAGCGATTTTATTTTTAGTGTGGCCGTAAACCATAATTTTTATGCAGCACATGACAACCTAATAATAAGTCCGGCTTTTTCGCTGTATGGAGGTACGCAAAACTATTACAGCAACTATAATAATAATATCAAGTTTGGGCAGCACATGAATAACGCCGGAGGTGCTGGTTCTATGGGCACGGGTATGATGGGGAACGGCATTTTTAATGTGCAAAATTATGAGTTCAGTGTGCCTGTAAAATATAAAGTAAAGCGCTTTCAATTCATATTTATTCCTGTATATGCCATGCCTGTAAATGCAGCAACCATTACGGGCAATCAAAATACTTATAAAGAAAATCTTAGCAATACTTTTTTCTGGTCCATAGGCACATATTATAAATTCTCAAAACAAAAAAAACAAATTTTATGAAAAAGATTCTTTTGGCAGCTATGTCATTAATATTACTGGCACCTGCATCTTTTGCACAGCAACCCCAGACGGGGAACATAAATCAGCAAACCACAAATGATGAACACCTGATTATGAAAGATGGTAAAATGTACCATAACATGAATGGGAAAGAAATGTTGCTTGATAACTCAATGACCCTGCAAAACGGTACCATAATGCAACCAAATGGTTCATACCAGTTAAAAAATGGCAAACAGCGTCAATTAAAAAATGGCCATTGCATGGATATGAACGGGAAAAAATACCGGTCGCACCAAATGTATCAAAAAAGCATGATGAGGATGCATGGCGCCGGTATGCATTCCGGTGGTCACCAGGGAATGAATATGAATGGGCATCATTAATTGTTTTAGTAAAAATGGAAGGGCAGTTATCCAGGCATCAGAATTTATGGACTTTGAATGTTTATTTAAATCAAAAAATATTTTTTAACCCCAAATTACTTTAATGCGGTTAGTTATAGGGCTTATAATGGTTATATGGTTCCTGGTTATGGGAATTTCATCAGCCGCACAATTGTACCAAACACAGGCAGGTACTGTACTGGCAAGTGGAAGGTATAAAGGTGCCGGTGTTACAGGCGTGAGCAACAACCTGTATATGCACTTGAATTATGACAGGGCTGAAATGCACCTGCGGCTGGTGATTTCTTCTTTTATTACAAAGAATGATTCGTTGAATGAACTGCTGCAAAGAATGATGGGACAGGAATTGGTTTTTACCGGCAAAATGAATATTGCTTTTGTTCAAACTAAAAGCCATCCCAAACAAAGATTTGTAACACAGGGTATGTTGTTTTTAAATGGAATAAGCAAAGCTTTTAGTTTCACAAGTCTGTTGGAGCATTTTCCAAGGGGAAATGCAAGCTGCATCTTGTCAGGCGAATTTGTTATTAACCTTGAAGAGTTCAACGTTGCCAATCTTCTTCCGGGAGAAGAAAAGGTAACAGTAAAGTTTAACCAGCTTGTATTAAAGAAACCCGGAGAATAATAATGATTAGTAAATCTCTAAATATATAAGTTATGAAAAAGATTATATGGATAACAGCAGGCATTTTTACAGTGATGCTGTTTGGATGCAGCACCACCTATAATGCTGTATCATCCGATTACGACAGGTCTGTTGATTTCAGCAAATACAAAACATTTGCATGGCTGCCTGACAAAGCAGACACTGCCAATACCCGTTATAACCACGAAATTATAAGAAATAATATCCGTAATTATTTTGGGCAGTGTATGAGCGACCGGGGATATACTTTTGATGGTGAGAGTCCCGACATACTTTTGCAGTTGGTAATTACGAACGCTAAAAAAGAAAGGGTTATCTCATCTTATCCATCGTCTTACTACTATGGTCCGTATTACTACGGTAGTCATTATTATTCACCATACCGGTTTGGTTATTATTATAGCAATTATCCTTCCTATGGCTATGGATATTCCCGTTTTCCAGGATATTCAACCACTCAAAAACAGGAATATGTTAATGGTTCTATCACACTTAACCTTATTGACAGGAAAGCAAATAAATTAGTTTGGAGCGGAACAGCCGAAGGTGATATTTATGACCCTTCACATATCAGCCACGATTTGCATCCTGCTGTACACAGCATATTAAACGAATATCCTGTAAAACCTTTATTGAACCGCAGCCATAAAATCAGATAAAGCAATAGAGAAAAGGATGGAAAAAGATTTTAGCCGGGCTATACTGTAAAACAAACAATAAAAATGAAAATATTCATTCACTAAAAAAAATAATAATGTCCAAAAAGCAATCCACACGAAGAAATTTCCTGCAATTCCTTGGTTTGTCGGTTGGCACATCTGTGGTAAGTGCAACTGCTCTGGGCGGTATTATTAACGCTGCTGAAATCAAAAAGTTAAATCCCAAACAGCAGGCATTTATGATTCGCTACAGTAACTGGATGAACGAGTTTATGGAAGTGGGTCGTATTAAAAAAGCTGACCCCGGCAATAATGAAAATAATAAGAGGATGGCGGCCCTGGCAGAAGTTGCTGAAAATTTCAAACCTGAACTTGTTGAATTTATGCAGGACGAAACATTTCGATTGATATATAAGGCATCTATTGAACATGTAAGTAAAGAAATTTAGAATAATGAAAAGACGCAACGATTTTTTTTTGACAAGTTAAATTAAGAGAAAGATGAAGCAAGATTATTTTTTTGGACTTGATATTACCTATGTAGCTGCTTTAATCTTTTTCCTTGGTGTAATGATTTATATATTTTGGATTTCAAAGAAAAAAAAGAAAGATAAATGAAAAGCCGGAAGATATGGCCTGTATTAAAAGAGACAGGAATAAAATTTAAATGATGGAATTAATACAGGCCTGTCTTCTTTAGATGTACAAAATAATATTACGATGAAAGCTCCTATTCAACATACAAAACATTCACTTATTTTCAAAGATATTGGTATTGATACCAACCAGGAACTCGTTGTATTTATGCCTGCCAGTTGCCATGTATGCAAATCAGAAGGATTCCAGGCGTTAACAAGACTTTCCATTTCATTTAATGGTTCTGTTATCATTGCTGCATTAAATATAACAAATGATGGCTTGTTGAATGAAGGCGAAATAAGTTTATCTAAAAGTGCCATTCAAAAGCTGAATGTACAAGAAAATGATTTGCTGAATGTGGCACATGTTGAACCATTGCAATCAATGACTCATGTAAGGGCCAAATTGTATGGCAATACTTTGAACCAGCAACAATATGATGAAATTATTCAGGATATAGCTGCTGAAAAATACTCCAATATTTTCCTGTCTTCATTTATAGCCTCATGTTCGGGCACAAATATGAAACTCGAAGAAACATGTTTCCTGACAGAAGCAATGATAAAAGCAGGCAACAAATTAGAATGGGGGAATGAAATCATTGCAGATAAACATTGTGTCGGCGGGTTACCGGGCAACCGGACTACAATCATTGTTGTGCCCATTATTGCATCTCTTGGAATAATGATTCCTAAAACATCATCAAGAGCTATAACATCTCCCGCCGGCACTGCCGATACTATGGAAGTATTAACCAACGTAAACCTAAGTCTGGCTCAAATGCGTAAAGTGGTAGAAAAGGAAAATGGATGTATTGCCTGGGGTGGAGCTATGAAGCTGAGCCCGGCAGATGATATTATCATTAAAGTAGAAAGGGCACTTGATATAGACAGCGAAGGTCAGATGATTGCATCCATTTTATCAAAAAAAGCAGCGGCAGGTGCTACGCACTGCGTAATTGATATACCTGTTGGCAATACGGCAAAAGTAAGAACAGTTGATGCTGCAATTAGTTTGTCGCTGAGGTTAAAAGAGGTAGCTGATTACATTGGTTTAAATATTCAAACAATTTTGTCGGATGGCACACAGCCTGTTGGTTACGGGATTGGTCCATCCTTAGAAGCAAGAGATGTATTAGCTGTATTGCAGAATGAAACCAATGCACCCAAAGATTTGCGCAACCGGGCAATTAATATTGCTGCAGAAATTGTGCGATTGACCTGGAGTATGGATAAACAACTGGCGGAAAATTTAATAGTAAAAAAAATTGACAGCGGGGAAGCATTCAACAAACTGGTAAGTATTTGTGAAGCACAGGGCTGTTTCAAAGAACCAAAAAAGGCAAAATACCTGAGAACAATTGAATCTGCATACTCAGGAATCATCACCGAAGTTGATAATAGAAAAATTGCAAGGATAGCCAAGTTAGCGGGGGCGCCAGATGCTGTTGAGGCAGGCATTGACTTTATGGTTCAACTCAAACAGAAAATCGAGACGGGCGAGCCTCTCTTTACCATCCATGCTAACTCACCCGGAGAGCTGGAGTACGCATATGACTATTACAAACAAAATGAAAAACAAATTATAAAACTTAATTAATGAGTAACTGCATACTATTTACAATTCCCGGTAATGAAGTGTTGGCAAACTCTTTAATAAAACTTTTGCATGCCGAACCCGGAGAAGCAATCATCAGGCATTTTCCTGATGGGGAAACCTATGTAAAAGTGATTTCAAATGTGTATGAAAAAGAAGCAATCATTGTATGTTCCCTTCATCAGCCCGATGATAAAATATTACCACTGTACTTTCTGGCAAAAACCTTAAAAGAATTCAGGGCCTCCCCTGTTACACTGATAGCACCATACCTGGCTTATATGCGGCAGGATAAAAGATTTACAGATGGCGAATGCATCAGTTCTGAATTGTTTGCCAAATTACTCTCATCATTTATTGATAAGCTTATTACCATTGACCCGCATTTACACCGGCGAACCTCACTGGATGAAATTTATTCCATTCATACTTCCGTATTACATGCATCTCATCTTGTTTCAAAATGGATTGATGAAAATATTCAACAGCCTGTAATAATAGGCCCGGATAGTGAAAGCGAACAATGGGTGAGCAAAGTGGCTGCAGATGCCAATGCCCCTTATATCGTACTGGAAAAAATCCGTAAAGGTGACCGTAATGTAAAAATATCTGTTCCGCATATAGAAAAGTTTAAAGAACACACACCGGTGTTGGTTGATGATATTATTTCAACAGCCCATACCATGATTGAAACAACAGGGCACCTGAAAAAAGCAGGAATGAAACCACCTGTATGCATAGGTATCCATGGTGTATTTGCCGAAAAGGGGTACGAAAAATTAATAAAAGCCGGAGCAGAAAAAGTAGTTACCTGTAATACAATCATTCACCCGTCAAATGAAATTTTCACGGATGAGTTGCTGGCACAGGAAATTTGTAAAAACAGTTTTGTGGTAGATTAAAAACAGTATGTATGAAATCAATTAAAGATATTGACCTGTCTCCAAAACCCGGTAAAAAATACTGGAAGAACTGTCACCGTGAGTGGCGGGAAGAGTTTATTTATTTTTTATTGGTTGACCGGTTTCATGATAGCAATAAAAGGCATAGCGCAGATTTTGAAACAAGACATTCGGGTTATGGTGATGATGCCCAATTGGTCAAACAATGTGGCGGTACTTTACGGGGCATCATTAGTCATCTTACTTATATAAAAAACCTTGGCTGTACTGCTATCTGGCTAAGCCCTGTATTTAAAAACAACCCTGAGTCTTATCATGGTTATGCCATTGAAAATTACCTGGAGATAGATGAACGCTTTGGAACAAAGGATGACCTTGAAGAATTGGTTGTGCAGGCGCATCAAAATGATATGCGGGTGTTCCTTGATATTGTCCTGCATCATGCCGGTGATAATTGGAACTATCCTGAAGGCAAGCCATATTATTATCATGAAGGAACTGAATTTGATTTTGGAGAATGGCGATACCCGGACAGGCCTGTTCCTGTTGAATTAAGAAATCCTGCTCTGTATGGTCGCAAGGGGCAAATACAAAATTTTGATGAGTATCCAGAAACAAGGGAAGGAGATTTTTTCACCTTAAAGGCATTTAAGAATGATGAGTCAAGAGAAGCAATTCATGTTCAAAAAATATTAACAGCCATACACTGTTACTGGATTAAGGAATTAGATATTGATGGTTTTCGGTTAGATGCTGTAAAACACATGGGAGTATTATCTATCAGCCGCTTTTGTTCTTATGTACGGGAGTATGCCTATTCCCTTGGCAAGAAAAATTTCTTTTTATTTGGTGAAATAGTTGGAGCTGATGCAATGGCAAGTAACTATTTGGGGCCAAAAACATTGACCACTTATAATGACCAAAACATTTACTTTGGATTAAACTCAGTGCTCGATTTCCAATTGTATTTTGCATTGGAAGGAGTAATAAAAGGAAAAGACTCTCCCGGAAAACTGATTGAGCGATATACTGAACTGCAAAAAAATGCACTGGACAGGGGCGAATATGGCGAATTCCTTGTGACCTTTCTTGACAACCATGACCAGATTGGGGATGAATTCAAGCATCGGTTTGGGTACAATGCCGAACCGCAGCAAATTATTGCAGGTGCTGCATTTCTTCTCTGTGCGTTAGGCACTCCCTGCATTTACTACGGAACAGAACAAGGGCTGGATGGTTGTGGCAAAGGCGACCGCTATATCAGGGAATGTATGTTTAATCCGAACGATAAGACTACAAATTTATTGAATCCCCAATCAGAGATATATAAAGCCATTGCTTCCATTGCACAGTACCGAAATGAAAGCAACGTGTTGAAATTTGGCAGAATGTTCATGCGGGAATCATCAAAAGATGGTGTTCATTTTCATTTACCAGAATGCAATAAATGTATCCTCGCCTTTTCAAGAATATTGTTTGACCAGGAAGTGGTATTTGTCTATAATTCATCAGCCAGTGATGCAAGGGTAGAAAACATATTAGTGGATTGCCAGTTAAACCGTGATAAAAAGTGGATGAAACCGATTTACGGTTATAATAACAATGTGGAAATAATGCATTCCGAGAACCCTGCAAACCCTTTGTGTTATATAAAACTGTATTTAAAACCTATGCAATTAGTCATTCTTAAAAATTATTAAAAAATATAAAGAAAATGAAAACAGTACATTATTTATTAGGAGTAGCGCTGATAGTCATTGCTGCTTCCTGCAATAACCAGTCATCAGATAGTAATAAGTCTAAAGAAATGGGCCATGAACAAATGAAAATGGATACTATGAAAATGGACACCATGCAAATGAACAATATGAAGATGGATAGTACACACCATAACAAGCACCAGATGATGGACTCTTTAAAAAAAGAATAAAACATTGTATAACTATTAAAACCTGTTAGGTGAATAGTGTGGAAAAAGTTGTAAGTCTCCTGAATAGGTATAAAAAGAAGTATTAAAATTAATAGAATGAATAATTATTTAAATACCAATCTCAATTCCCTCATTGCAAAAGTGCATGATGAAGGGATTGAAAAAGCAAAGGAGGAGGCGCAGCAAATTATTTCGGAAGCAAAGAAGCAGGCCGGTGAATTAATGAAGGAAAGCGAACAACGCATTGCAAAGATGGAGGCCCAATCAGCAACTGAAATAAGCCGGATTCGTGAAAATTTAAATAGCGAACTGAAAGCAGTGGCACAGCAAACAGTAAACACAATCAAAGATGAACTAGCCAGTGTAATAAGTAACAGGATTGTATCACAGGGTATCAGTGATGCGCTAAATGAAAAAGCATTTTTGCAAAACATAATCTCAACCGTTCTGCAAAAATGGCAACCTGCTGATGGAAATTTTGAATTGAAATTGCTGCTAAATAGTAACGATGAATCACAACTCCATGATTTTTTTGAACAGCGAATAAAAAGGGAATTGGCTACGGAGCTTGAAATTGTAGTTGACAATAAAATCAAAAGCGGTTTTAAGATTGCTGTTAAAAACGAAAATTATTATGTAAGTTTTTCAGACGAAGACTTTGAATTTTTTTTTAAAGGGTATATGCGTAAAAAAACACTTGAATGGATTTACGGAACAAAAGAAAAAGAACATGAGTAAACAACAATATTTTTATTTAATCGCTGGTTTGCCGGGAATTGCTGTAACAGACATCCGTTTGCCGTTCACTGCAAAAGCATTCCTCTATGACATAAAAGATAAAATCAGCAACAATGATTTCGAATTTGTATGCTGGCTGTATTATGCAAGGGACAACCGCAACCTGCTCAGCATTCTGTTTAATAAAAATCGCCTGCCACTGTTTGAAGGTCGTTACTCCTTGCAAGAATTAAAAAAAGGAATTGAGGGAGATTATTTGTTGCCCGGTTACATGAACGATTTCATATCATTATTCAAAGAAAATAAAAACCATTATAGCGAAGCTGAATGGGAAGCCAGACTTACTGAAGCTTATTTCAAGGAAGTAATGAAAGCCGGGAATAAGTTTTTAAACCAGTGGATGGAATTTGAATTGAACCTGAAAAACCTGCTGTTCCTGATGAACAACCGTAAACAACCGCTTCCTTTTTCTGAAATTATTATTGACGCAAATGAAATAGCTACACTAATTAAAGAAAACTCTGCTGCCGATTTCAGTACGCAGCCATCCATTGATTTTATGAGCCAGGTTGTAAAAATTATTGAAATGGAAAATATAATTGAACGTGAAAAAAGAATTGATGCACTGCGATGGAAGAGGCTCGAAGAAATG
>CAZRDD010000073.1:0-15216 GCA_964598675.1 uncultured Parafilimonas sp. | reverse complement strand
GCCGCGTGTATGATAAACACTTTCCCCATATATTTTTAACCATGCACCAACACCGGCCAGTCTTTCTTTAAATTCGGGCTGTACCTCACCATTTGGCATGGGCCCTATGTTTAGTAAAAAGTTTACCCCCAGCCCGCCAGCTTTGGCAAGGTAGTGTATAAGCTCTTCAGTGCTTTTGTATGAGGTATCGGTAATGTTAAAGCCCCATGAATTATTTAAAGTTTCGCAAGTTTCAAGCGGCAGTTGATTTGACGCTTCCTGAAAACTGAGGCCCGATTTGTTCTCACCCGGCAAATCCCGCTCAAACATCTGGAAATCTTCACCCGGCAGCGGGGTAAGATGGTGGTTATTGCCTATCAGGCATTGGGGTTGCAGTTTGTGTATCAGCGCATAAATCTCGGGCATGTGCCAGTCAATTTTAGGGGTACGGTCGGCAGCACCTTCCGGCGCAGTTTGGTCCCAATAGCCATCAAACCAAATACCGCCAATTTCACCATAATTGGTAAGTAATTCCGTTAGCTGGTTCTTCATAAACTGTATGTAATCTTCCCATTTGCCGTGCACTGTTCTGCCGGTACCCTGCCCGGTTCTGCCTGTCCAGTAGGAGTAGTCATCCCTTCTCCAGTCCAGCAGCGAGTAGTAAAGAAACAATTTAATGCCTTGCTTATGGCACTCCTCGGCAAGGGCCTTTACAATATCTTTTTTATAAGGCGAGTGCATAATGTTAAAGTCGGAGTATTTAGTATCCCACATGCTAAAGCCATCGTGGTGGCGGGTAATAAGGGTTATATACTTCATACCTGCACCTTTGGCCATGCTTACCCATTGCTGTGCATTAAAATCAATGGGGTTAAAAAAGTGCATCAGCCGGGTATAGTTTTTTACGGTAATGTTCCTGTCGTTCATCACCCACTCGCCAGAGCCGGGTATACTGAAAGGCCCCCAGTGTATAAACATACCAAACTTAGCATTGGCAAACCATTTGCGCGCCTCCAGGTTACTTGGTGTGGGAGTATAAGCAGCCTGTTGAGCAGTTGCTGCTGAACAAATAAGCAGCGCAGAGATATAAAGTACAATCTTCTTCATACAGCGTTTTTGTTGAATGTGATAAAGTTATTGATTTAGCAGCTACCGCCCTTTAACAAGTGCAACCCTGTAAATATAGTTGTGTAAACAGTAAATATTGAGCTACAAAAGCCGCAAAAGGTTACGCTGACCTATGCGTAAAAAAAATCCCGCAATAAAGCGGGACTTTTTAAGGTATTCATAGAAAAATATAGTTAACTGCTTTAAAACCAACTGCCTTTAAAAGCTTCATTTACGTTTTTATTGCCTGCCAGCCTGCTTCTTCTGCGGGCCCTGTCAATTCTGTGCCTTATTAAAGTGTAAGGCAACATAAGCACCAGGAAGATAACTGTTAGCGGCGGTATGCCCATAAACGATACCCATTTGCCGCCAAACTGCCTGCGCATGGGCCTTTTAAGGCGTTCGGCAATAAGGTACATGCTTGGCACAATAATAAGCGTCATAAAAAAGGCAAATGCAAGGCCGAAGATAATGGTCCAGGAAAGCGGCTTCCAAAACACAGCATTATCGCCGCCAAAAAATATGTGTGGGTTAAGCTCGCTGAACAAGCTTACAAAATCAATATTAAAGCCAACCGCCAGCGGTACCAGGCCCAATATGGCGGCCATTGCAGTAAGCAGTACGGGTATAATACGTGTACGGCCTGCCTGTATAACAGCTTCGCGGGTTTTAAGGCCCCTGCTGCGCAACTCATCGGCAAACTCAATTACCAATATACCGTTTTTAACCACTATACCTGCAAGGCCAACTATACCCAGGCCAGTCATTACTGCAGAAACAGTCATGCCTGTAAGGCTAAAGCCAAGCAGCACACCAATTACACTGAAAATGATTTCGGTTAATATAATGATGGATTTGCTTACCGAGTTAAACTGCAGCACCAGAAAAAGCAGGATGAGGCCAAGCGCAATCAACATTGCCTTGCCAAGAAAAGAAACTGTTTCTGCCTGTTGTGCCCCTTCGCCAGTTTGAGCAATGCTAACAGCATCGGCCTTGCCTTTAAAGTTTTGAATATCAGCGGCTATTACCTGGTTTACGGCTGTTGGGGTAAAACCGTTAAGCACGTTTGATTTTAAGGTAATAACACGCTTTTGGTTTTTATGTTTAACACTGCCCAGCGTGTTGGTGTAATCCACTTTAACCAGGTTAATAATCGGTACATTTTTAATGGCACCTCCACCCGCCATATCGCGGAAGGTTACTTTCATATTCAGCAGTTCATCCAGGCTTTTACGTTGTACCGCATTATTGCGCAACTGTATTTTATATTCATCCTTACCTTCTTTTATTTTGGAAATTTCTTTACCAAACAAAGCGGTGCGTATTTCCATGCCTATCTGTGCAGAAGAAACACCTTCAATATTGGCACGCTCCCTGTCAACTGTTACTGATATTTCAGGGTTGGTAAGGTCTATATCCATTTTAAGTTCTTCCACACCGGGTACCTGGGCCGAATCAAGAAAGTTTTTAAGATTAACGGCGGTTTTAATCAAGCCATCAAAATCATCGGTATTGGTAGAAACCTCAATGTTAACCGGCGGGTCAGTTTGCGGGCCGCTTGCTTCCTGGTCAACGGCTATAAGTGCGCCCGGTATGCCTTTGGTAACCGCCCGTATTGAATCCATATAAGGGGCGGTGGCTATACCATGCCTCTTGGCAAACTCCACAAACGATACCTGTATCCTGCCCAGTTCGGGGTGTGTACTCTGGTCAAAGCTTTGCGGGTCGTTGGCACCTATGGCCACATTGGCAATAACGCTTTCTACTATATCGTTCTTCTTGCCAGTTTTACTATCAATACCCAGCACTTTATTTACACGGCCTTCCAGCATGTGGGTTACAGAATCAGTATACTCTACCGATGTGCCCACAGGCAGTTTCAGGTAAACATATATCTGGTTAGGGTCGCCCTTGGGAAAGAAAACCACCTGCACCCGGCCAGAGTTATAAGATGCCCTAAATATTACAAATGAAAGTACTAGCAGACCAATGGTACCCAGCAGCAGGCCAACGGGCCGCCAGCCTTGTAAGGCCCAGCGCAGCAGGGTTTCGTAGTGGCCCATTATCCATGGTAATGCCCGTTGCTGAAAGCCATGTATCAACCCATCAATAACATACTTGTTAAGTACAATCAGCAGGGCGATAAAAATTAAGATGTTGCCTAAAAAAGTTTGGCCAAAAAGGTCAATGATTATGCCAAGGCCAAGAGCTATCCATAAACCTGGTTTTTTGAAGATATCACTCTTTGGTGCCTTACTGTCGTGGTCGCCGTGGCTCATAAAATCCACTGCAAAAACCGGGTTCATAATAAAGGCCACAATAAGTGATGCTGTTAACGTAAAAATGAGCATTGCCGGCAGGTACACCATAAACTTACCAATAAGCCCCGGCCAGAAAAGCAGTGGAAAGAACGGGGCCAGCGTGGTGGCTGTACCTACAAATACGGGTATAAACACCTCGCCTGCGGCCATCATGGCCGATGTAGAGGAGGATATTTTGCCTTTGCCTTCTGCAAAAATCCTGTGCGTGTTTTCAATTACCACAATGGCATCATCCACAATAATACCCAGGCCAAACAGCAAGGCAAACAGCACTATAAAGTTTAATGTAATGTGCGAGCCGATGATAAGATCGCCCGCTGGTAAAAATACAAATGCCACAAACATGCTAAGGGGCACACTAAGCGCCACAAAAAACGCATTTACCACACCCATAAAGAACATGAGGATGATAAGCACCAGTATAAAACCTATTACAATGGAGGTTACCAGGTCGTTAAACGAGGTACGCGTTTTGGTACTCATATCACCAGTGATGGCCACATGAAGGTCTGGCGGAAACGAGCTTTTTTTCATTTCGGCCACCAGCGCGTTTACCGCTTCGGATGTTTCCAGCAGGTTTTCGCCACTACGCTTAATAATGTTCAGCGTAATTACATTCTGGCCATCAAGCCGGGCGTAACTTTCTTTATCCTTTATAGTATCTTTTATAGTGGCTATATCCTTAAGGTAAACAATGCCACCGGCAGGGTTGCGCAACACCACCCTTTCAATATCTGCCGCAGTTTTAAACTGCCCCTTTAACTGCATGGTGCGCTTCATACTGCCTACCTGCAGCAAACCACCGGTAATATCGGCGTTCTCACTTTTTACAGCATTTTCAATATCGCTAAAAGCAAGGTTGGCGCTTTGCATGCGGTAGTTGTCAACATTTATCTGAAACTCTCTTTCAGGTGCCCCTACAAGGTCTACACGGTTAAGCTGGGTAAGCTCTTCCAGTTTATCTTTAAGGTCGTCTGCAAATTTCTTCAGGCGCATTACATCATAATTACCGCTTACGTTTACATACATAATGGGTTGGTCGCTAAGGTTTACCTGCAGCACAATAGGGTCGGTGGTAAGGTCGTTGGGCAGGTCCTGTTTCGATTTATCAACGGCATCTTTTACCTTTTGCAGGGCCACATCCTTATCTACCTTCGTATCAAACTCAACAATAATGGCCGAATAATCCTGTTGCGATGTGCTGGTTACCTTGTTTATTTTAGCCCCGGTAATGCCTTTAATCTGTTTTTCAATAGGCTTGGTTACCAGGTTTTCAATATCCTTGGGTGAGTTGCCTATATACGGTGTTTGCACATATATGTAGGGTATTACAATATCGGGGAACTGCTCCTTAGGCAGGGTTAAAAACTGAAAAATACCAATGATGCTTAAAATAAGCATGAGCAGGTAAATGGACGTTTTGTTTTTTACCGCCCATGTAGTTGGACCAAAGTGTTTAAACTTGCCTCCAAAATTTTCAAATGCACTCATACAATTAGTTTAAAGTATTATTGCGGCGTAGCTTTTAGCACTGCTGTGCTTTACGCACGCCGCATTTATAGTGAGTTGCCAACTGGCTTGCACCAGTGTTATTTATTTAATTGGTGGCTACTGTTAAAGGCTGGCCATCGTACAGCGACTGGAACCCTTCTGTAATAATTTTATCGCCTGCCTGTAAACCAGTTAACACCTGTACTTTATCGGCATACGACTGGCCAACTGTTACGCCTTTCTTTTTTGCTACCAGTTTACCGCCAATGGTTTCCGCCACCAGCACGTATTTACCATTTTCATCGGTTTGTAAAACATTAACGGGTATAACAATTGCACTGGGCGCACTGTAATCCTGTATTTTAACACTGGCTATCTGGTTTGGCTTAAGGTCTTTATCAACAGGCATGTGAATTTCTATGTAAAACGACCTTGAATTAGGGTCGATGATTTTACCTGCCAGGCTAATTTTAGCCGTAATATTTTTATTAATATCAGGAAAGCCAACAAGCACACTATCACCAGTGTTAACCTTGGTAATATAATTTTCAGGCACCTGGGTAGTTACTTTTAAATTACCTGTGTTTACAATTTTAATTTGTGGCACCCCTGCTACAGCACCAACAAACATTTCGCCCACACGTACATTTACCTCTTCGGCCACACCATCTACATCGCTGTACACTGATGTAAAGTTTAATTGTTCTTCCAGGGTTTTTATGTTCTCCTGCACACCATTCAGTTGTGCCAGCGCATTATCAGCGGCAGCCTTATCGCCGTTAAGCTGTATAATGGTACCAATACCCTGGTCAAACAGGTTTTTTCTGCGTTTGTAAACATCAGCATAGTTATTATACACTGCCTGTACGGCTGCCAGGTTTTGCTTAGCTGTTTTTATAGCCTGCAACGCCAGCACATCATCAAGTTTAAGCAGCAACTGGCCTTTTTTAACTTCCTGGCCTTTTTGCACATATATTTCTTTCACCTGTCCACCAGTACCATTGCGTGGGGCTATGTATGATATGTTTACCGCCTCTACTTTGCCCTGCAGGTCAATATAATGTTTAAAATTACTGGTGGCAACTGCCGTAAAACTTATAAGTGCTGCTTTTTGGCTGCTGGCACCGGTATCAATTTTAGCAATCTCATTCTGCAGTTTAACAATAGCATCGTTAATCCTAAGCTGTTCTTTTTGCAGGCTGTCTAAAGCCGCTTTTTTTTGTGCAAGTATGCTGGTGTTATCAGGTTTGCTGGCGCATGCTGCCAGTAAAATACTGGCGGAAATAAATACAAGGGTAATAAGCTTTTGCATATAAATGTTTTTGGTCTTACTGTTTAAAGTGTTTTGGTTTTATTTAAGTTTACCGGTGGCATTATTGTAATCAATCTTAGCAATAATGGCATCGTACATAGCGCTTATATAATTGGTTTGTGCCAATTTAAGGTCGGTTTCGGCATTGGTGATATCCGATGTGGAACCTACACCTGCATCATATTTCTTTTTGGATTGGTTATACACCTGCTCCGCCAGGGCCATATTTTTCTTTTGATAATCCAGTGTTAAAATAGCTGTGTGAAAATTTTTCCTGGCCTGTATGGATGCATTGTCTATTGATAGTTTTAAATCTTCAATATTGTTTTCTGTTTTAATAAGGGCCAGGCGCGACGACTGAACGTTTGATTTACGCGCAAAGCCATCAAACAGGGGCACGCTTACATTAAGGCCTAAGTAGGATGTGGTAAACCAGTCGCCCTTGCCAAAAATGTCAAACTTGGAGCGCTGTGCGGTTTTAGTATATACACCATTGAATGTTATTGAAGGCAAAGCACTTAACTGGTAACGCTTAATATTGTACTCGTTTAATTTTTTTACCAGCTGCAGGTATTGGTAATCTTTACGGTCGGTATACTGGTAAGTGCTATCGTCCAGTACGCCCGATTTTATATTGTCTTCGCTAATAACATCTGTAAGCACCAGTTCATCTGCCATGGGCATACCCATCAGGTATTTTAAGCCTAAATAGCCATTGTCAATAGTGTTCTGCAGCTTAACTTTTTCTGTTTGCAGGTTGGCAAGCTGAACACTTAAACGGTCCACATCAATTTGTTCAACAAAACCATTCTCCTGCATTACTTTGGCATCATGCGCAAGTTTTTCAGCCCTTGTTATGTTAGCATTTATAAGGTCTATCTGTGTTTTAGATACTGCCAGCTGGTAGTATATTTTGTAAATTGCAACTTTAATGGTTTGTTCGGTTACCTCGGTATATTTTGCTGCATAATCCAGCGATGTTTTTCTTGCCTGCAGGCCCACAAACACCTGGCCATCAAAAAGGGTTTGCTGCAAACTAACACTGCCGTTGGAGTTATATTTGGTACCAAACTTAACAGGTATAAATGTACCTGGGGTGCCGCCAAAAATTTCGGCAGGCAAAAGGCTTGTTGGTATATCAATATAATCAGTTAGCCCTGCGCTTGCCGTAACCCTGGGCAACGCGGCTGCGGTTACCCCCCTGTTGGTTTGCACCTGCAACTGGTAATCAACCAGTGCATTTTTTACCATGGTGTTATGGTCGTGTGCAAAATCAATACATTGTTGAACCGAAAACTCGTGCCGTGCTGCCTGCTGGGCTTTTACCCGCGTGGCAGTTGCCCCACCTGTTATTAATACTACTGCTAATACGATGCTTAATTTATACATACAGTTAGTGTTTATTATCTTTTGCCTGTTGCTGATATTTTTTTATTTGTTCAACACCTGCGGGTGTTGCAATGCTGTACAAAAACAGTAAGCCAATTTCGCGCCCAACTTCGGCTACGTGGTATTTATTTTGTGGAAAAAGGTCCTGGTTAAACCCAAGTAAAGATGATTCTAACCTGCATTTTGTTACAATATCCTTTTTAATATCGGGCCTGTAAAGCCCTTCGGCTATGCCACGTTCCAGGTTTTCTGCTATAACCTTATACCAGTATTGGCCGGAGTAATCCTTAAATTTTTTGTGGGCTTTTACATGGTGTTTCTCCAGGTCATACATTATCAGCGGGTTCATCGCCTTAATCATATCTTCCATGCCGTCTAACGACAACATCACTTCATGTACCGCATTTTCGCTCTCCTTATAATACAGGTTGCATTTATCCTCATTCTGTATTATTTCTTTTTCCACCACCCCTTCTACTATCTCATCTTTATCTGTAAAAAACTGGTAGATGGTTTTTTTTGAAATACCAAGCTGACCAGCAATTTCATCCATGGTAACCGAACGGATGCCATACCTGAAAAACAGGCTCGCCGCCTTAATCAATATCCTTTCCTTCATTTCCATAATATCAATAAATATCGGGCACAAAACTACGGAAACTTTATTTGTTATTTAAGTTTCCAACAGTATAAACTGCTTTATTTTGTGATGAACGGTAAAAGCAGGCTGACGCGTATTTTTATTAACTACTTGATAATGAACATATTGCAACTGTTTGCATACTGGTAACATTTTTATTGGTTACTTTACATTATTAAACCAAAACAGTGACAGATGACCAACTTAAGGCGCAGGCTGCTTGTTAAACTACGTTTAAAAAAACTGCTCCAGCTTTTCTTTCAGGGGCTGGTGGTACTTGTACCAACCGGCATAAGCATTTACTCAATTTTATGGCTTTTCGATAAGGTTGATGGCCTGTTGCCTGGTATTGTGCATTATTTTTTCCCCAATTTTCTCGATACTCAAACAGGCGAGTTAAGGCATATACCCGGCCTTGGCTTTGTGGTGGTGGTAATTTTGGTGATACTGGTGGGCAGTATTTCCTCCTCATTCATCGTAACCAAAATCATTGATTTTTTTGATGCTGTACTGGAACGCACACCAGGCGTTAAATTTATTTACAGCTCAGTAAAAGATTTTTTAGAGGCGTTTGCAGGCAACAAAAAAAAGTTTACCAAGCCTGTTTTGGTAAATGTTGATGGGCCTGATGTTTGGCGTATTGGGTTTATTACGCAGGAGGATGCCAGCAATTTTAACCTTATTGACCATGCTGTTGTTTATGTGCCATTATCGTATGCCATAACAGGTGTTATATATTTTGTGCCTAAAAAAAACATCAAACCCCTTGATAACATCCATTCCGCCGAGGCGATGAAGTTTGCCGTTTCGGGCGGCGTAAGCGATGTAGAATAAGGCAAACAGGTTTAGGGCATGCTCCCAAGCCCTTTTTTACAGGTTATTTTATGCGAAATAAACGGTAAATTTCCCTTTAACCAGCACATGGGTGAGTATTCGCGCTGGAGGTTAGGGGCAAATTCCGTTATTTTGCGCACTCAAACGGGTAAGCCATGCAGAAGCATAATTTTAATTCAGGGCCTTCAGTTCTTCCACAGGAGGTACTTACACAGGCGGCAGAGAGTATTATAAACTTCAATAATATAGGTTTATCCATACTGGAAATAGGCCACCGCACAAACTGGTTTATTGACGTACTGGAAGAAGCAAAATTGCTGGTAAAGGAATTTATGCAGCTTGATGATGCTTACGAAGTATTGTTTTTACAGGGCGGTGCTACCACCCAGTTTATGCAGGTACCCATGAACCTGCTGGGCGATGGCGAAACGGCTGCCTACTGCAACAACGGTATTTGGGGCAGCAAAGCCATTAAGGAGGCGCAATTGTTTGGCAATGTTAATGTAGTGGCTTCGTCAAAAGACAAAAACCACTCCTACATACCTAAAAATTTTACGGTACCTGCCGATGTAAAATATTTGCACTATACCTCCAACAACACGGTGGAAGGTACGCAGTGGCACCACATACCCGATACAACAGTGCCACTGGTAGCCGACATGAGCAGCGATATTTTTTGCAGGCCCGAAAATTTTAGCAGGTTTGGGCTTATTTACGCAGGTGCCCAAAAAAATATGGGTGCTGCCGGTGTAACGCTGGTGGTGGTTAAAAAAGATTTGCTGGGCAAAATAAGCCGTAAAATACCTTCTATATTAGATTACCGTACGCATATTGAGGCAAACTCGCTGCTTAATACGCCGCCGGTGTTTGCTATTTATGTATCGCTGTTAACACTGCGTTGGATTAAAAAAGAAGGCGGACTGGCCGAGATGGAAAAAAGGGCGCACGAAAGGGCCAACCTGTTTTACAACACCCTGGATGCACTGCCCTTATTTACCCCTATTGTTGCCAAAGAAGACAGAAGCCTGATGAATGCCACCTTTACCATTAAGGATGAAGCGCTTGAAGCTGCCTTTTTGGATGAATGCAAGCAAAACGGTATGGTTGGCGTAAAAGGGCACAGAAGTGTTGGCGGCCTAAGGGTATCTATGTACAACGCCATGCCCCTTAGCAGTGTAGAAGCACTGTGTAACCTTATGAAACAATTTGCCGCTAAAAACGCATAGCTGTTAATAATGGTAAATCTTAAACAAATAATTTTAACTAAATGAGCAATATAAGACCCTTTAAAGCATTAAGGCCCCACGCGCAGCTTGCCAAACAGGTAGCAAGCAAACCGTATGATGTATTGAACAGCGCAGAAGCAAAAGTGGAAGCCCAGGGCAACCCCGCCAGTTTTTTACACATTACCAAAAGTGAAATTGACCTGCCCGAAGGCACTGATATACATTCAGTGGAGGTGTACGAGCAGGCTAAACAAAACCTTGAAGCGTTTATAAAACGCGATGTGTTGTTTCAGGACGACAGGGAATGCTATTACATATACCGCCTTGTAATGAACGGCCGCAGCCAAACCGGCCTGGTGTGCGTAAGCAGCGTGGATGATTACGAGAACAACATCATTAAAAAACACGAATTTACCCGCCCCGATAAAGAGCAGGACCGTATTGACCACATGCGCACCATTGGCGCACAAACAGGCAATGTGTTTTTAGCCTACCGCAATGTTACCCTGGTAGATGAACTGATTGAAAACTGGATGAAAAAAGGCCCAGTGTACGATTTTGTTGCCGAAGATGGCATAGCCCACACTATTTGGATTGTAAGCGATAGTGATGTGGTTAAAAAAATAACGGCCCTTTTTGCCGCAGAAGTACCTTGTACTTATATTGCCGATGGCCACCATAGGGCTGCCTCTGCCGCCAAGGTGAGAAAAGCACTGGGTGCTGGTAAAACAGCCGCTGCTGATTACTTCCTCACCACCCTGTTTCCTGCAAGCCAATTATATATAATGGATTATAACCGCCTGGTTAAAAACCTTAACGGTTACAGTGCTGATACCTTTTTACAAAAACTGGAAGAAGACTTTACCATTGCAGGTGCTGCCGAAGCCGTTAAGCCCGCCAGCCTGCACGAAATAGGTTTGTACATAAATAAAAAATGGTACAGGCTTACCGCCAAACCTGGCACGTTTAACGAAAACGACCCCATTGGTGTACTGGATGTTAGCATTTTACAGGATAACATATTAAGCAAACTGCTTAATATACAAGACCCACGTACCGACAAGAACATTGATTTTGTTGGTGGCATAAGGGGCCTGGGCGAGCTTGAAAAAAGGGTTAACAGCGGCGAAATGGCAGCAGCCTTCAGCCTATACCCTGTTAGCATTGAGCAATTGTTTGCCATTGCAGACAGTGGCAATGTTATGCCGCCAAAAAGCACCTGGTTTGAACCTAAGTTGCGCGATGGCTTGCTTACCCATTTAATTAATAAATAACAGGTAATGAAGAGGTTAATATTACTGGTGGCTTTTACAGCATTCCTAAATATATTGTTTGCGCAAAGTGCCGACTCTTTGCAGGCACTTGCACGCACACAACTACAACAGGGTGCTTTTTATAAAGCCTGCCAAACCCTGGCAGCAGCTGTAAAAAGCAACCCGGATAATATTGACCTGTTGAAAGACCAGCTTTTTGCCAACATACTAAACCGCGACTTTGCCACAAGCCTTGAGCTTGGCAAAGCGCTGGTGCAAAAACCTGGTGCCGATGCACAATGCTACCAGCTTTATGGCTCGGTATATAAAGAACTGGCCGAATACAAGGAAGGTGAAAAAGTGTACCGCGAGGCCCTTAAAAAATTTCCTGAAAGTGGTATACTGTACAGCGAGTATGGTGACCTGCTTTCGCAAAGCGGCAACACCGCAGGTGCGATAGCTATTTTGGAGAAAGGCATAAAAACAGATGTAAACACCAGTGGCAATTACTTTTATGCCGCAAAATACTATATAGCCAACGGCAACCTTTTGCTTGGTTTGCTGTACGGGGAGATTTTTGTGAACTTAGAAAGCTATTCGCAACACACCAGCGAAATGAAGTTTTTGCTGTACACCGGTTACCAGGACCTGTTAAAAGGCAAAGCCCTTGAAAAAACAGCCAACGGCAAAGAATTTGTAAATATGGTAGCCTCCATACTAAAAAAGAATATGCCTGCCCACACCGATAGTATTACCATTAGTAACATTATTGACCTGCGCTGGAAGTTTATACTCGACTGGGCTGCGGCCGGCAATATTAAACAATATCCTTTCAGGCTTTTCGATCTGCACAAACAACTGGTTGACGGCAAAATGTTTGATGCCTATAACCAGTGGCTGTTTGGCACCTCAGCCAATGATGCAGCCTATCAGGATTGGCAAACTGCTCATACCGCCGAAATGGACCGCTGGCTTAACCTGCTGCACAACGTCGTGTTTAAAATACCCGCAGGCCAGTATTATGGCAAGTAATCTCCCTTATTGCAGATTTATACCCAATTGCAGCCAAAACGCCTGCTAAGCTAAACCGCTTCGCCTACATTTTTCCCCCATCCACCCTTGCAGCAGTTATATTACTAACCGTATCGGCACTGTTATTACAATTACCCCGTATATTTACGCAGCAGTAGGTATGAATATTTATCAACCATACGATGAACTGGCCGATACAGCCGACACGCTGCACCTTAAGCTTAGCGATGTTAGGGAGCGTATGCTGTTTACAGTTTACAGGGTGCTGCCGCTGGCATTGTTTTTTATGGTGTGGTTTATAGTGCAGCAACTGGCCATGCAAATACCCATGGGTTTTAATTACCTGCTTATTTTAATTGCTGCGGCTGGTATTGTGCTTTTATTTGTTCGCCCCTATGTTACCGAACTTAAAATAACCGGGGGCAGCATTTTTATGGTTAAAAAAACGGTAACAGGTACAAAAGAGGTTAATATTGCCGCAGCCGATATTGCCGGGGCTACATTATCAGACAAAAAAACGGGCAGGGGCGGCATTAAGTTTATCCTTTTTACCAAAACAAAACAACATATTGTTTTGCTGCACATACCCCGGTTTTGGATGGATGAAAAACATAATTTGCTTATAAAACAAACATTGCAGCAGTTGCTGCATGTTTAGGTAAAACGGCTATAGATTTTAAGCATACATATTACAAAAACATGAGAAAAAAAACAGCAAACTTCCTTTTGCTTGCAGGTGTATTATGCATACACGCTGCAACTGCACAAAACAAGCCCATTAAAGGGTTTACAGCCCAATCTGCCCAGCAGCAATCTGCCACCGAACAAAAATTTGATGCCCAGCTTGACGCCGCCAACATTGGCAGTACCATTAAAGAGCTGGCAGCCAAACCGCATAATGTAGGTTCTGCAGGCAGCCGCGAAGTGGCCGAAAACATTCTGGCCAAAATGAAGAGTTATGGTTTTGATGCGCATATTGAAACCTTTAACGTACTGTTTCCAAGCCCAAAAACAAGGGTGCTGGAGCTTACATCGCCCACCGTTTACAAGGCCCTTTTAAAAGAGCCTGCACTAAAAGAAGATGCCACTTCTGGCCAGGAAGGCCAGCTACCTACCTACAATGCCTGGAGTGCTGACGGCGACGTTACCGGCGACCTGGTATTTGTAAATTATGGCCTGCCCGACGATTACGACCAGCTTGCAAAACTTGGCATTGATGTAAAAGGTAAAATTGTAATTGCCAAATATGGCCATAGCTGGCGCGGCATAAAGCCCAAAGTAGCGTACGAGCATGGTGCCATTGGTTGTATTATTTATTCCGACCCCAAAGATGATGGTTATACCGAAGGTGATGTATACCCCAAAGGCGCTTTTAAAAATGAATACGGGGTACAGCGCGGCTCTGTAATGGATATGGTTATTTACCCCGGCGACCCGTTAACCCCTGGTGTTGGCGCAACAGAAACCGCCAAACGTTTGGACAGGAGTGAAGCCCCTACCATTTTAAAAATACCGGTACTGCCCATCAGCTATCACGATGCACAGCCCTTACTGGCTGCGCTGGATGGCCCCGTGGCACCTGGTGCATGGGCTGGTTCATTACCCATTACCTACCATGTTGGGCCAGGCAAGGCAAAAGTGCATTTAAAGCTTGAATTTGACTGGAAGCTGGTACCCTGCCTTGATGTAATAGGCACCATAAAAGGCAGCGACTACCCCGATGAATGGGTAATAAGGGGCAACCACCACGATGGTTGGGTAAATGGCGCGGGCGACCCCATTAGTGGCCAGGCGGCCATGCTTGAGGAAGCAAAAGCCATTGGCGCACTGGTAAAAACAGGCTGGAAACCTAAACGCACCCTTGTTTACTGCGCGTGGGATGGCGAAGAGCCAGGTTTACTGGGTTCTACCGAATGGGCGGAGCAGCATGCTGCAGAACTTCAGCAGAAATGTGTTGCTTATATTAACTCAGATGGTAACGGCCGTGGCTTTTTAGGGGCTGGCGGCTCTCACGCTCTTACTGTTTTTATGGATGAAGTTGCCAAAGGCGTAACCGACCCACAAACAGGCGTAGATGTATTTAGCAGGCTTAAAGCTGCTGAAGCAGTAGGTGCCGGTTCGGCCAAAGCTAAAAAAGAGGCCCTCGGCAAAGCGGGCCTTGAGCTGGAAGCACTCGGCTCCGGGTCGGACTTCTCCTCCTTCCTGCAACACCTTGGCGTACCATCCCTTAATTTAGGCTATGGTGGCGAAGACCCAGGGGGCGAGTACCATTCTATTTACGACTCTTATGATGATTACCGCAGGTTTAAGGATTCGGGTTTTCATTACGGTGTGGCGCTGTCGCAAACCGCGGGCCACGCTGCCCTGCGCCTGGCCGATGCCGATGTGTTACCGTTTGAGTTTAAAGATTTATATAAAGCCGTAAATGGTTACGTTAGTGAATTAACAGGGCTTTTACAGCAAACAAGGGACAACACTGAAGCTGAAAACCAGCTGATTACCAGTGGCGATTATAAACTGGCGGCAGACCCCACCAAAACATTTGTGGTGCCTGCTGTAAAAAGCGCCGTGCCTTACCTGGATTTTTCGCCACTGCAAAATGCATTGGTGGCTTTGCAAAAAAGCACAGATT
>CAZRDD010000072.1:0-15259 GCA_964598675.1 uncultured Parafilimonas sp. | reverse complement strand
TAACAGGCCGTCATGCAGTACATTATAAATGTCTGTTACAAATGCCTCCGACAATGCCGGATCGGACCATGTAGCTGCTGCGGCTGCTTTATCCAGTGGCTGTGTGCTTACAAAGTCCTGGTTACAGGCGGTGTACATAACAGCAGGCACCATTGCCGCTAAAATTGTTTTTATTATAGTTTTCATGCTAAATCAATTTAAAAAGTTACTGATAAACCTGTATTAATAAGCCTTGCCTGAGGATAGTAGTGACCATCGCTGCTGGTAGATTCTGGGTCGTAGATTTTCTCTTTAGACCATGTAATAAGGTTAAGGCCGCTTACATATACCCTGAGTACGCTTATACCAGCTTTTTTGCCAATGGAAGCAGGAAGTGTGTAACCGAACTCGAGGTTTTTAAGGCGTATGTAATTTGTATTAAGCATGTAATACGTATTACGGTTTGAGAAATACTGGTTATTCCTGTCAACTGTACGTGGATCAACTGAACTTGGGTGATCTACCGTCCACCTGTGGTCGTAAGAATATTGAGTATAGTTACCAATGGTACCAGATTCTGTTTGGAAGAATAACTGGCCACCAGTAGCGCCCTGGAACAAAATAGAGATATCGAAGTTTTTATATGCTGCACCCAGTATAAGGCCGCCGGTAAAGGTTGGTATTGCGCTTTTATCAGTTCTTACCCTGTCATTACCATCAATTTTACCATCGCCGTTCATATCTTTAAACTTCATGCTGCCAGGGAAAAGTTTGCCTGCACCACCTACACCACTGTAATCCAGCTTGTTGGCATCCACATCTTTTTGTGTGGCAAATACACCATCGTACTGGTACAACAGCATACCATCAGGGTTGTTAATATCGTCTGGCATTGGGTGGCCGGTTGATAACTGGTAAGTTGGCCTGCCTGGTACTTCATCCCAAAAAGTAATCTTGTTTTTAGCATAACCGCCGTTGATGCTTACATTATACCTGAAATCGCGTGTTTTGTCGCTATAACCAATGTTAAACTCATAGCCTTTGTTTTCAACTTTAGCTATGTTAGATGGTGGTAAGCTTGAACCGAAGCCAGCAGTTGCCGGAATAGCAGCATTTGGTTTCCATAAGATGCCAGACCTGCGGTTTTGGAATACATCAAATTCAAAAGTTAACCTGTTTTTTAAAGCAGTACCTTCTAAACCTAAGTTGTAGTTATTAGCCACCTCCCAGGTTAAGTTAGGGTTAGGTATATTGCTTTCGTGCAAGGTAGAAAACACCTGGTTGCCTGTAACATAAGTGCCATAAGCATAAAGTGGCAGGTAGCTGTACTCCTGCAAAACACCTTGATAGGTAACTTTGTCGTTACCCAACTGGCCCCATGAAGCGCGCAGTTTTAAAGAGTTTAAGAAAGTAACATTTTCTTTAAAGAAGCTTTCTTCAGATACCCTCCATGCGGCTGTTACACCTGGGAAGAAACCGAAACGTTTGTTTTGGGGGAAGATATATGAACCATCATACCTCCACAAAAACTCAGCGATGTATTTTTCTTTATAGTTATAACCTACACGGCCAAAGTAGTTAAGGCGCGCATTTTCCCATGCAGCACCGTTTGCCTGTTGGTTGGTTTGGCTACCCGCAAACAACTGGTCGATGGTGGTTGAAGGGAAGTACTGGCGGAATGCGCTGAAATAAGATGCATTTCCGGTTTCTTTAGTTACACCAGCCAAAAAAGTAACAGCGTGGCTACCAAAAGTGTGGTTGTACGACAGGATAGCTTCAAGCATTGCATTTAGCTGATCTGCTGAGCCCTGGCCGAGGGTTGCCTGTGTAGTTGGCCCTTTTTGCACTTTGGTTAAGATGGGTGTTTTACCATCAGCTTCAAAGCCGCTGAAGTTGTATATAAACCATGGTTTCTGCCAGGTTTTAGTTTGCTGAATGTATTTATCCAGTGCTACGTTACCTGTTAATTTAAGGCCTTCAACCCAAGGAATAGTAATTTCTAACTTACCGTTAGACTGCAGGTAGTACCTGTTATCTTTACTGTAACCGGTTTGGTTAGTGGTAATAACTACTGGTTGCTCACCATTTTCAATATCTGGTGCAGGCTCGCCTGTAGGCCAGTAGGCATTTTTAGTTGGATAACCGCGCATCAGCATCCTGAAGATGGCATCTGCGGGTTTGGTTGGGAAAAACCTGTTTTCCTGGCGGCCTGTAACACCTATTGATGCATTGATGTATTTGTTAACTTTTGCATCGAGGTTTAAACGAAAATCGTATTGTTTGAAGCCTGTAGCTGAATTTTTGTAATACCCATCCTGGTTTTCGTAACCGATAGAGGCAAGATATTTTACATTTTCAGTACCACCAGACAACTGAACGTTTTGGCGGGATTGTGGAGACCAGTTTTTTAAAGTGGCCTTAAACCAGTCAGTATTTGGGTGCAACCATGGGTCGCTGCCATCAGCATATTTTTTCAGATCATCTGGCGAAAAAGGAGCTGTGCTAACGTTACCGCTTGCATCGGTATAAACACCAGTAGCTTTATAAGCAGCAGAAGCAGCAGCCCAATTTGAAGGATCTAACTTGTAAAGTTCAATCTCGTTGGCCATAGTTGCATACTCAGTAGCGTTAAGCATTTTAGGTATGGTGGTTGGCTGGGCCCAACCCTGGTTAATGCTGTAAGACAACAGTGGCTTACCTGTTTTACCATGCTTTGTGGTAATAAGTATAACACCATTGGCCGCACGCGCACCATAAATGGCGGCAGAGGCATCTTTTAATACAGACATGCTTTCAATATCAGCAGGGTTAAGACGGTCTAAACCACCAGCACGGGCAGGCACCCCATCAATAACTATAAGGGCTTCATTGCTACCCAAAGAGTTGGAGCCACGTATACGGATGGTAGAACCGTCATAACCGGGCTCGCCGCTTGCATTCATGGCAGTTACACCAGGTAAACGGCCAGCAAGTGAGTTTGAAAGGTTAACCGCAGGAGACTTTTGTAACTCAGAGCCTTTTACAACGGCTACAGCGCCCGAAATGGTTACTTTTTTCTGGGTTGCATAACCCACCACAACTACATCATCCAGTTTACCTGTACCTGCAACAAGGGTTACAGAAACAGGGGTGGTACCTTTAACTTCAACTTCCTGAGTCTGGAAGCCTACCGATGATACCAACAGGGTATTTTTACCTTCGGGCAAATGGATGGTAAAACTGCCATCGTCTGCAGTGTTCACCCCGATGGTGGTGCCTTTAACTATAATACTAACATTACCTATACCTGCACCCTTTTCATCAAGAATGCGGCCCTTAACTTCTTTATCTGCACGGGCAAAATGCGGGGCTTTTGCATTAGCCGTGTTTAAAAATGGCACACATAGTGCCAGGCATAATAAAAGCGAAACTTCCGCTAGTTGTAAAAAGCGCTTAAAAATAAGATTAAGTCTCATATACAAGCTGTTTTAGATTGGTTAAAAGAATTGAATAAATAAATAACGCAACAGGGTGCGCAAAAAGCGAGAGGTTATGTATCATCTATAATCATGGCAGTAGTTTTAGTTTAGTTATAACAAGCCAGTGCAAACGTTTACATTATTATTTGCGCAAACGTTTGCACAAACTAAATAAAATTTGATTCATCCATTTTAACGGCACCCCTTGTGCCACTGTTTTCTTAACGGATACAAAAAATTGGCACATGAAAAATGCACCCCAAAAAAGCAACCTTAAACAGCAACCTTCCTGACGGAAGACGCACGGCAAAGCAACACAGGCTCAAGCACTACACCCTGGCCTTTATCTAAAGCAACATCGTTATTATCAATTAGTTCAACCAGCATTTTAAAAGCTTCACTGCCCATTTCCACTGTTTGCTGGTCAACTGTTGAAAGCGGGGGGGTTATATATTCCCCAAAGCTTTCGTTGGCAAAACCTACTACCCCAAAACTCTCGGGCACATTTATCTTTACCTCTTTAAGGCGTTGCAAAACCCCAAGTGCTGTAAAATCTTCTACAGCAAAAACCGCATCAGGCGGCTGTGGCAATTGCATAAAATAATCAACAGCCTTTTTACCACATTCAATAGAGATATTACCCTGGTATATATAATCTGGATTAAGCGGAATATTATTAGCCTTTAATGCATCCTGGTAGCCCAGTAAACGGTTATGAAACACTTTAAGATGTTGCTGGCCCGATACATGGGCTATATTTTTATACCCTTGCTGCAACAAGTGCTCGGTAGCAAAATAAGCACCTTTGTAGTCATCCACTACAACAGATGGAATATTGAGTTGTTCATTTGTCCTGTCAAAAAACACAAGCGGCATGTTGCGCCTTTTAAGTTCCTCAAAATGCGAGAAATCGGTAGTGCCTTTTGCTATAGATACCAGTATGCCATCCACACGTGCACCAAGAAAAGCTTCTATGGCTTTTATCTCCAGCTCGGTAGACTCTTCTGATTGGTATAGTAATATGCTGTAGCCACAGGTATTTGCCATGGTTTGTATACCATGTACCACCGAGCCAAAAAAGTTCATTTGCGCACTTGGAATTATTACACCTATGGTGTGAGATTTGCCCGAACGGAGCGATGAAGCAATTTTATTACGCCGGTAATCCATACGCCGTGCAGTATCCAATACAAGCTTTTTTGTTTGCTCGCTTATGCGTGGATTATTGTGCAAAGCCCTTGAAATTGTGGCTGAGGTAAGGTTTAATTCCCTGGCAATATCTTGTATGGTAGTTTTGTATGGCAATCGATGTACAAACGTTTACACAACATTAACATTTTTTTCATTTCCCCCAAATTTTTTATTGTCATTTCTACAAATATTTTGAAATTTTAAGGAAAAATGCCTGCTCTAACTATCTTTTTAGCAGCCTTTTAAAAAAAAGAGGGTCCTCATCTTTACCATATATAATGTATAAAATACACAAAAGAATATACATATAAAAAACACTTATAAAAACCTTACGGCGCTTTAGTTAAAGCATCTTATATATAAAATGTTGCAAACAGTATAGTTGTTTTTACAATAAAATATGCTAAAAAATCAACGCTCAATCTTATTGCATTCTTTTTGCAAGCGCTTTTTATTTAGCTGTTCAAAATGCACTGCAACATTGGGTTAAACCCTGGCAATTATTTTACTAAGCCTGCTGCCAGGCGACAGGCTAATTTGTTGGTATTGTTAAAATCAACGCATTTTAACACCCGCGCCCATTTTTTATATTTTACGCGTTCAGGCCATAAACACTGTGCAGCTCGGGTACCTGTACATTTTTAAACCCCTTTTTAAGCAGGCGGCGCTCAAACTCCTGCTGTACCTCATACTCACCATGTACAATAAAAAGTGTATCCACCAGTTGCGGTTTCTGGCAGGCCAAAAACTGGCTAAGGTCATCATAATCGCCATGGGCGCTCATGTTGCGCATTACCCCTACTTCGGCGCGTACTGCAAACTCCTCCCCAAAAATATGCACCTCGGCAGCACCATTCATCAGTCTGCCGCCCAGGGAGTGTGGCTCGCAATAGCCAACAATAAGTATGGTGTTGTTATGGCTGCCTATATTATTGGCTATATGGTGTTTTACCCTGCCGGCATCGGCCATGCCGCTTGCCGAAATAATAATGCAGGGCTGGTTTATATCGTTAAGCTGTTTGCTTTCGTCAACTGTTTTAATAAACCGCAGGCCGGGAAAATCAAAAGGGTCTTTATCTGTTTCCAGCAGTTTTCGTACCGTACGGTTATAGTTTTCGGGGTGGCTCTTTACCACTTTAGTAGCTTCCTCGCTTAAAGGGCTGTCTACATACACTGGTATTTTGGGCAAACGGTTTTCGGTACTTAACTGGTTGAGGAAAAACAATATTTCCTGCGTACGGCCAACGCTAAACGCAGGAATAATAAGTTTACCTTTTTTATGCAGGCAGGTTTTTTCCACCCACTCCAGCAGTTTATCAGGGGTATTGGCAATATCCTCGTGCAGGCTGCTTCCATAAGTGCTTTCAATAATAATAAAGTCTGCCTGCGGAAACACATCGGGCGAGCGCAATATCACATCCCGGTACCGGCCCACATCTCCACTAAAACTAACTTGCACGGTTTTACCATTTTCTTTAACCCGCACATGTACGGCAGCACTGCCAATAATATGCCCGGCATCTGTATACATTACTTCCAGGCCGTCCTCAATTTCAAACCACTTGCCATAAGGCACCTCTGCAAACAGCGGAAAAGCAGCTTCAGCATCTTCAACGGTATACAATGGCTCTTCCGGTGGCAAGCCTTGCTTAGCCCTGCGTTTGTTATTAAAATAGGCATCATCCCGCTGTATCTCTGCCGAATCCATCAGCAGTATTTGCGCAAGGTCTTTAGTGGCGGGCGTACAGTAAATTTTGCCATTGTATCCTTGTTTAACCAGGCGGGGAATAAGGCCGCAATGGTCAATATGCGCATGCGAAAGCAAAAGGTAATTTATTTGTTTGGGGTCAAATCCAAACTGCTCATTAAGCATCTCAGTATCTTTACCCATCCCCTGAAACAAGCCGCAGTCAAGCAAAATTTTTGTTCCGTTATCAAGCGTAAGCAGGTGTTTTGAGCCTGTTACCGTTCTGGCAGCACCGTGAAAAGCAATCTTCATCTGTTGAGTCTTTTATACAGGTTAAAGGTAGGGAGAAAGGAAGTATACTATTAAAAACTTCCTTAATAAGAAAGTGAAAATGATCCGGTAGCTCTTTACGGTTAAGCAATGTTTTCGTGCCGACTGTTTGCCTATTTAAACCCAGCTTACATTTTTTTTTGCCGTTTTAAAGCTTTGCCTGCACCATCAATAGCTTAAAATTTATATTTTCTTTAACTTTTAACACAACAAATCAAAAAAACCTCCGTAACTTTTTACTCTAAAACCTGGTTATTATGAATAACACATTTATGTCCCGGGTTGCAGTAGTATTGTTTGCCATTATCATCGCCGTTTTTGGCCTTTTCCACTTCATTGACCCCGAAAACTTAGTGCTTTTTGTGCCAAGTTATATGCCCAGCAGCCATTTTTGGGTGTATATTATGGGGGCATTGCTAATTTTGGCCTCCCTTGCCATTCTGTTAAACAGGCAGGTGAAACTGGTATCGTACATACTGGCCCCTTTGCTGGTAATCTTTGCACTGGCTATTCACCTGCAGGGCTATTTGTCGCTGAGCGATAAGCAGCTTAAAGCGCTGTCTTTTTTAAACATGATACAGGACCTCGCCCTGGCATGCTGTGTATTATACATAGGTGCCACTGCTAAGGAGCGGCCTGTACCATCGTTAAAAAGCAGGGGTACAGCAATGCATACGCCCGTAACAGCTTGATTTACTGCACAGCAAGCAAACCACTATCAGCCACAATCACTGCAAAAACTAATTTTTGCAGTGATTTTTTTATTGGTGCTTCCTCCTTTAAACAACAATTCAACAAACATAGCTACCGCAACATAAAAAAACACCACTCTGCATCTCATCGTGGTTAGTAAGCCTCTACTTTTGCCATATACAATATACTTGCCAAATGAAATTGCAACCACCTGCTTTTAACCAAGGTTATACAAATAGAGGTATCAGTTTAAAAAAGTGTACCCCAATTATTCAATTAAGCAAACAACGCTATTGTATAGTTTATACATGTTTTTTAAGCCTGCTGCTGCTTACTGGCACTGCCACTTGCCAGGTAAAAAGCGTGGGGCCTGTAACAGGCTATAAAATAATGGCGGGCGGGGTGGAAGGCAAAACAGCATCGGCCATTTTTGATGTGCATGTTTACTCAAACAACACCATAAGGGTAAGAGTATCAAAAAACAAAGCATTTAATAATTTTTCCTATGCCCTTCAAAGCCCGGCGATACCTGCTTTTAACGGTGCAGAGATAAAGGTGTTGGGCAATAACATAACCATCTCCACCGCAGCTATTACCGCCGTAATAGAAACCGCCCCTAACCTGCGCTTTATATTTAAAAACAGAGCAGGAGATATTATTAATGAGGATGTGCCGGGCGATGGTTTTGGCACATCATTTATTGGCGATAAAGTAAACACTTATAAAAAGCTACAGGATGGCGAACGTTTTATTGGCCTGGGTGAAGTGCTGGGCAACCTTGATAAACGCGGGCAGGGCTTTACCCTTAACAATACAGACAATTACCGCTATGGCGACCCGCGCATCAGCATGTATGGCAGCGTACCCTTTTTTATGGGCCTTCACCATGGCCAGGTGTACGGCCTGTTTTACCATAACACGTATAAAACGTTTTTCAATTTTGGGCTATCTACGCCGTATCACTACTCCATAACTGCAGATGGCGGCGATGCTGATTACTTTTTTATGTACGACAGTACCCCGGCTAAAATATTACAGCATTACACTGCCCTTACCGGCCGCATGCAACTGCCGCCCCTTTGGGCTATTGGTTACCACCAAAGCAGGTGCAGCTACTACCCGCAAAGCAAGGTGCTGCAAATAGCCAAATTGTTCAGGAGCAAACAAATACCGCTGGACTGTATGGTGCTTGATGCCGACTATTTGCATGAGTACGAGCCTTTCAGAACCAACAAAAGCCGTTTTCCTGATATGCCGGGCATGGCCGAAGAACTTGCACAAATGGGTATTGAGTTAACCGCCAGCGTAAACCCCGGCATTAAAACAGACAGCAGTTATTTTGCCAGTGCGGATGCCGCTAAAGCGGGGGTGCTTTTAAAATACAGCGATGGCAGCGATTACATAGCTGATATACCCCCAAGCCGCAACAGGTTTGTTGATTTTACCCTGCCCAAAGGCCGTGCCTGGTGGGCAGACCAGATGAAATACCTGCCAGACAATGGCATACATGGCTACTGGAACGATATGAACGAACCGGCTGTTAGCGGCAGTTATGTACCGGAGAATGTGGTGTTTGATTTTGATGGCCACAAAACCACCGCCCTTGAGGCCAAAAATGTGTACGGCATGCAAATGGCCCGCAGCAGTTTTGAATCTGCTTTAAAATATGGCAACGGCCGCAGGCCTTTTGTACTTACCCGCTCCTTTTTTGCTGGGGTGCAAAGATACTCAGCAGTATGGAGCGGCGATAACATGGCTACTAACGATGGCCTACTCAGCGGCGTATTTTTAAACAATCAATTGGGCCTGTCGGGCATTCCCTTTGTTGGCCCCGACCTTGGCGGCTATATTGGCGATGGCAATAAAGATTTGTTCCGCAGGTGGATACAGGTGGGTATATTTTCGCCATTTGTACGTAACCACAGGGAATTTTTTGGGGCTGCCAACGAACCTTGGGCGTACGGCGAAGAAACGGAAGCCATATCAAAAACAAATATTGGCTTCCGTTACAGGCTATTGCCTTACCTGTACTCTGCTTTTTACGAGGCTTCACAAACAGGCATGCCCATTGCCCGCAGCCTTTGCCTTAACTACCCTTACGATGACAAAGTATATCAAACCGATTACCAATACCAGTTTACTTTGGGTGATGCACTGCTGGTGGTGCCGGTAACACCGCAGGATAAATACAAAAAAATATACCTGCCTGCTGGTAACTGGTACGATGTGTATACCGATGAAAATATACCCGGCAGCCAGGAAGCTGTAAAGGAACTGGCATCGTGGAAAATACCCGTTTATGTAAAAGCATCCTCCATAATACCGATGCAGTCGCTTATACAATCTACCAAACAACAGCCATCGGATACCCTGTTTGTACACCTGTACAATGGCACCCAAACAAATGAGTACACGTTTTATGAAGATGATGGAAAAAGTTTTGATTATCAACAAGGTGGTTACAGCAAAAGGATTATACGATTTAACCCTGCTAACAGGCAGCTAACTTTTACAAAACAGGAAGGCAGCCACACCTCCATCTTTAAAAACATTCAACTGGTGCTGCATGGTTTTGGCCAGCTAAACAACATTGTTGTAAACGGGCAAACAACAACAGCCAACACCTGCAATATTAAGATATTGGATGGCCTTGAAGGATTGAGCGACTTATATGATCATGATTTTTACCAGCAATGCCAGGCTTCGGAAATAATGCGCCAGCAGCAAACAGTATTTTTTAATAACAGCAACAATGAAATAACAATCAACCTGGAGTAAAACAAGTATACTTAAGCAGCTTTACTGCTCCTTATAGCTGTTGGCATCAAGGGCAGCGGGTGTCCAGTTTTTAAAAAACTCAAATACCTTATCCTTATTATAGCCCTTGCCTTCTTCAAGATAAGCCGAGTTTTGTGTATGCAGCCGGTTGCCGTTGCCATCCAGCAAAATAAACACGGGAAAGCCAAAACGCTGCGGGTAGCCATATTTGGCAAATACCTCTTTGTTCAAATTCTCTTTGCTGTAATTAAGGTGATATACTACAAAACTTGCCTTTACAATGGAATCTAATTGCGGGTCGTCGGCCACAAATTTATTAAAACGCAGGCACCAGCTGCACCAGTTACCCCCTGCCTGTATAAGCACAAACTTACCCTCTTTTTTTGCCTGCACCACTGCTTTTGCAATATCGGCAGTTGCATTGGCGGCAGGGTTATAAAGGTGTGCTGTATCGCCGCCTGCGCGGGAAAAAAGCACAAAAAATGCAAAAAGTGTTGTTGCTGCTAATTTTTTCATCAATGCAATTTATGGTGATCTGAACTAAAACGTAAGGCTGTGCATTTAATATTACCCGTTGTAATAATTTACCTATTAAGTCGGCGGTAGTGTATACATGCAATTAGAAGTACACTTTATACCACCACTTCGCTCACCACCTTGTTTTTTAAAGGTGTTACCGCAGGCTTAATTTTAGCCTCTGCTGTAACATCTTTATTTAAGAAAAACCGCATCATTGGCCCGGCTATTAAAATGCTTACTATGGTCATTACCACCAGGCCTACAAATATTTGCTCGTCAATTATTTTAGCCTGCAATGCCAATAACCCCAACACCAACTCCTGCGAGCCCCTGGCGTTCATACCAAATGCCACTGCGTACGATTCGTTGCTCCGCATGCCGCTTAACCTGCAACCTATAACCGCACCAGCAAGCTTTGCAACACTGGCTATTGCCAGTATTATCACCACCACTTCCAGGTTAAAGTTGGTTACAAAATTTATTCGCAGCCCTATGGAAGCAAAAAACAGGGGCGCTGCTATATTAACGGCAAACTGCTGCAATATGCTTTGGCTGCGTTCTTGAAAATATTTAGAGTCGCCAACGGCTATACCCATTAAAAATGCCCCAAATATGCCACGCACACCCAGCCACTCCGTTACAACAGCAGCAATAAAACACAAACAAACACCCACTGTTATAGCACCTCCCGGCATAGACAAATGCTTATCAGTAAACTGTAGTAACTTATTTACCCCCCATTTGCCTACGGTCATAATAAAGGCTACAAACAGCAGCACATACCCTACTGAACTGTATGCATCGGCGCTATTGCCCTTGTTCATTAAGGTAATGATGATGGAAAAAAGCACCCATCCCAAAAAGTCGTCAATCATGGCGGCTGTTAATACAAGATTGCCTACTTTGGTTTTAAGTATATCAATATCAATCAACACTTTGGCAATTACAGAAAGGGCGGTGATGGATAATGCCGTACCTACAAACAAAGCAGGCACCAGGTGGTTGTCGGATGGTGTTGAAAAAAGCCTGTCGTAGAAAAACCACACAGTTATAAACCCAACCGCAAACGGAAACAGCAGCCCGGTAATACTAATATAAGCTGCCTGCTTACCAAAAGCGCGTATTTGTTTAAGGTCTACCTCAATACCGGCAGAAAACATTAGCAGAATGATGCCCACATTGGCCAATCCGTCAAAGGCACCGTAAGCGCGTGGCTGGCTTAAAAATATAGTGTTGAACAATTTTGGGAACAAGGAGCCAAACAATGATGGCCCGATAATAATACCAGCCAAAACCTCGCCTACCACCACCGGCAGTTTAAGCTTGCGGCAAACCTCACCCAGGCCACGCCCGGCAACCAGTATAACAGTTATTATTATAAGGAAAGATAATATTTCGGCCGAAGTAAGTTTTGACACCATACACTTGCAGTAAAAAGCTAAAAAATACCGGCACTAAATACCGGCGGCTGCAAAAATAAGGAAACGAATTAAATAGTCTACTTGTTTTATAGGAATATTAGAAAACTTTAATATTATCTAACGCAGCTTGCCAAAGTACAAACAATAAAACCCGCTAAACGGTAAGCATACATATAAAACCTATATTTATTATTCAAATACCATATATGAACCTTTTACGCACCTGCGCCCTGCTTATTGTTATATTCTTGGCCGCTTGCCAGCAACCCGCCACAACCAATGTAAATGCCTCCACGGAAGAATGGATGCAGCTTTTTAATAAAAAAGACTTAACCAACTGGGATATTAAAATTGCAGGATACCCGCTTAATTATAACCTGAATAATACCTTTTACGTAAAAGACAGTATTTTAAAAGTGGATTACAGCGGGTATAAAAAATTTACCAAAGAGTTTGGGCACCTGTATTACAAACAGCCCTTTAATTATTATAAAATAAGGGTGGAATACCGTTTTTATGGCAAACAGTTACAGGGCGGCCCATCGTACGCCTACCTTAACAGTGGTGTAATGCTGCACTCACAGTCAGCCGCGTCTTTATCGCTTAACCAGTCCTTCCCTGTGTCGCTGGAGATGCAGTTGCTTGCCAGCGATTCTGTAGTACGGCGGCCCAATTGCAACCTTTGCACCCCCGGTACCGAAGTAAACCAGCTTGGCAAAACCAACTACCAGCATTGTATTGACAGCAAATCGCGCAATTGCATGGCCGATGAATGGGTAAGCGCTGAAGCGGTGGTGCTGGGCGATTCTATTATATACCACCTGGTAAACGGCGATACAGTGCTGAGTTATGAAAAACCGCATGTAGGCGGTGGTTTTGTAAACAGCTCCATGACATGGACCAGTGGCGGTTTTGCAGCCGACTCCCTGGAGTGGATTAAGAAAGCGGGTACGCCCCTAACCGGTGGCTATGTAGCCCTGCAGGCAGAAAGCCACCCCGTGGAATTTAGAAAAGTTGAACTGCTTAACCTGGAAGGTTGTATGGATAAAAATGCGCTCAACTACAAATCGTACTACAAAAAGGCTGATAACAGCAAATGCAGGTATAAGTAAGCAAATAAATACAACAGAAAAGCCGGTTAAAAAACAAGTGCAAACAAATACAGCAAGGCGAGGTACTTCACCACCCTGCTGCATTTGTTGCATTAAAGGTTATTGCGCCGCTTAAAACAACCGTCCCTGCTCACCGGGCCGCCTGAAGATGGTGCAGTCAAGCTCCCACCGTTCGGCATTAAGGCCGTACAGCTTATTGTATTTTTGAAACTGCTGCCGTACAAGGTCGCTAATAGGGCCTTCGCCGCGCATGCGCACACCAAAGCGGCTGTCGTTTACCTGGCCACCATGGCCTGCTTCTATTAAATGCCAAACCTTATCTGCCCGGTCGGGAAAGTTTTTATACAGCCAATCGTGAAACATAATTTTTATTGACCCGTTCAGGCGAATAAAAGTGTAGGCGCTAAAGGTAGCACCATGCTCGCTGGCGGCCTTCATAATACGCTGCATCTCATGCTCGTTAAGGCCAGGTATCATTGGCCCAAGCATAACGCCCATACGCACACCTGTCTGGCTTAACTCTTCAATAATACGCAGGCGCTGTTTGGCTGTGGTGGTGCGTGGCTCCATCACACGGCGCAGGTCTTCGTTAAACGATGTGATGGACACGAGGATGCTTACCAGCTTTTTACGGGCCATTTCCTGCAGCAGGTCTTTATCGCGCAGCATACCTGCATTTTTGGTAATCATGCCTACCGGCTGGTTAAACTCGTTACACACTTCAAGCAGCTTACGGGTAATGCCAAATTTTTTCTCCGCAGGCTGGTAGCAGTCTGTATTGCCGCTTAAGCTAATGGGCAGGCATTGCCATTTAGGGTTCATCAAAAATTTGCGCAGCAGTTCAGGGGCATTCTTCTTCACAATAATCTTGCGCTCAAAATCAAGCCCGGCGCTGTAGCCCCAATACTCGTGCACATTGCGGGCATAACAGTAAATGCAGCCATGTTCACAACCCTGGTAAGGGTTCATACTGTACCACATACCCACATCGGGGCTGTCTACTTTGTTTACAATGGTTTTACTGTGCTCCTCCAGGTATTGTGTTTCAACATTGGCCTCTGTCCAGTCGTCAATCCCCTCAATGTGTTCCCTGGTGCGCTCATTTATTAAAAAACGGTTTTTAGTGTTTATCTGTGCGCCGCGGCCTTTTAAGTAGTCAAGCCCAGCGCCACCCTCCCCTTGCGGGGAGGGCTTTGGTTTGGCGTTTGGATTGTGTTCGATGTTTTTCATAGTTTCCCCCACTCCCACTAAAGGGAATCCCTTTTTAAAATGTACATTATAGTTTAGCAACGGCCCCGTTAAAAACATTACTTATCACCCCCTTTCAGGCAATCATCCCCCGCTTAATACCGTACCTTCTGCCTGCCGTTTTTATCTTTTTCCACCATCGGCTTGCGGGTATCGGTCAGCAAGCGGCGCTCCAGTATATGTATTACGCAGGTTACCACGCCCCAGGCCCTGAACTCGGTAAACTCGCCCATTTCAATATTGCCGTAACGGCTGTTTTCGGCCACCAGGGTAATATGGTTAAAGGTTTGCTGAAAACGCCTCACCACCAGGTCGCCATTAATGGCAGCAATAATTATTTTACCATTGGCGGCCTTAATGCTGCGGTCTACAATAAGCACATCGCCATTGTTAATACCGGCCCCTATCATGGCATCGCCATTCATCCTGAAGAAAAAGGTGGCAGGTTTATTTAATATAAGCTGCTCGTTAAGGTCAATACCGCGTTCCATGTAATCATCGGCGGCAGCGCCAAAACCTGTGGCATTGGCAGTGGGTACATCCCACTGGTTCATATTTTTTGTGCCGGTGTAGGCAGCGGAGTGCATTATTTCATCTTCCATATCGAAATATTTTTTTCAGACAATAAATTTAGTATACATTTACTAAATAAATTAGTTTTTTTATTTTAAAATATTTTGCTATTGCCCTTAACCGGGTAGCCTCAACCAAAAAAAATATTATGCAAACACACGTAATGCAAGCCCCCTATATGGGTTGCGCCTCCGCTGAAATGTATGAGTACCTGCTGGTTGTTAACCCGGGGGCGCAGGCACAGGCGCAATTGGTGGAAGAAAAACAGCA
>CAZRDD010000071.1:0-15307 GCA_964598675.1 uncultured Parafilimonas sp. | reverse complement strand
AATAAAAAACCCCGATTGAAGTCGGGGTTTTTTATTTATGATGTTAAAATGTTTGTATACGTTAAGTGTTAATTCCAACTCATTGTAAATGAAAACAACCACCCTCGGTTTTCCAAGTGTATTTGAAACAGCTTTTGGCAACTCCGAAAATTCGGCGAAGGACCTGCTGAACGGGTTGAAAATAAAAAAAGACAATAACTGGTACCTTGTTGGCAACCTGGCCAAAAGAGGGGGCATAAACCCCGGCAGAATAACCAATGCATCGCCACTGGAGGAGGATTTTGAAATACTTTTTAAGGCAGCCTTGCTTAATGCCGAAGACAAACTAACGCAGCCCATTACGGTAACCCTGGGCTTTCCGTTTTCCACCTACAATGTGTACAAAGGCGCTGCGGAGCAGTTTTTAAAAAAGCGGCATTTTTTGGTGGAGTACGATTCGCAAACGTTTAACCTGAAGGGCTCGGTACGCAAGGCCATGTTTGATATAGACCATTTTGAAGTGATACCCGAAATTGTGGGCAGCATTATTGGGCTTAAAAAAGTGGCCAACCTGCCTGCTTCAAAAAACTTTATTGCTATAAGCTTTGGTTACGGCACCATTGAAGGCACCATGGTTACGGAGGATGGCCTGGTACACCGTACCTCCTTTAGCTCGCACGGTATTAAATACGTTATCAACAACCTTATGAGGGAGCTTACCCAGAAGCATTACCTTGAAATGAAGAACGAATACCAGCTTGACGAAGCTTTTATAAAAGGATCAGTGTTTACCAACCGCAAACGGATTGACCTGCGGGAAATTCGTAAAGAGCTGCTGGTACAGTATTACAAGGAGGTGGTATCGCCATTATTGCGCAACTACTTTACCGACCAGGATTTTGAAAATTGCGAAACCATTTACCTGCTTGGCGGTGGCGCACATTACCCCGAGCTTACAGAAGCATTGAATGAAGAGTTTAAAGGGTTTATACCGGTGGAGATAGCACCGGAGCCCGAAAAATTAGCCAGTATAGGGTACCTGTATAACTCGCTGCGTATTTCTGATAACTATCACAAACGCAGCCTGGGTATTGACCTTGGCAATGCTTCCTCCATCATATCTTTCTTTGAAGAATAGTTTATTACACAATCTCTTAAAAACAATAATATACTTGCGTTTACGGGTACCTCTTTACAATATTCCGTTTATTAAAACGGCCTTTCATCTTTCAAGGGAAACGGTGCTGCAAGGTGCGTTTCAATCGGAAGCAGGGGGGCGTATTGATGGGTTGGTAAAAGGCGATGTGCAGGTAAATGGCAGGCTGGTGGTTGGCAAAAAGGCAGAGATACGTGGCGAAGTTTTTGCTGCTGCCGTGGATGTTTACGGCCGTATTTACGGTAATGTTTTTTGTGATGACAAAGCGGTGATACGCAATACGGCGTTTATAAAAGGCAATATTACAGCCGTGGTAATTGAAGTAAAAGAAGGCGCATTGATAGAAGGCATTATTATAAAGAAAGCCGACCCGGTTACCGGTAACACCTTACCACCCGCAGATGAAGTACCAGCCGCGCCTGAAGAACAAACGGTGGTGGTGGAAGCCCCGCCGGTGCAGGAACGCTCAACCGACCAGGACAAAAATGCCACTACATGGTTTTAAACACACAGTGGCATTGTTGAGTTAATATTTGCAAAGGGCTATCTAAGCCCTTTCTTTTTTAAATAAGCTATCAGCGCAGCAGGGTGGTCGGTTTGCAGGCCCTTAAAACCCATTTCCAGGGCTTTGTCCCAATTTTTATCTTCATCATCACTTTGTATATCGGGCCAGGCAGGTACACCCGCTTTAGCCGCAGCTTCCAGCACGGCAGTGTTATAATCGGTATAATCGCCATCAAGCAAAGCAACAGGTGTTTTGGCAAAAAAGCTGCTAAGGTTTTCGGCTGTTTTAACATTATTGGGCAGGCTAAGCATAAGGGGCATTTCGGGCACAAGGCTGCGCCATTCCTTATATTGTAACGGGGTGTTTATGTACACAATAATTTGTTTCTCCATGCCATATTTTTTTATCATGGCATAGGCTTGTGGCACACTGGCATCTTTGTAATCAAGATAAATATGTATTTTGTTTCTGCATGTTTTTAATACCTCTTCAAAAGTGGGTACGCTGTATGTTTTGGTGGAGTCCTTTCCTTTGTTCCACACCTTTAGCGCTTTTATTTCTGCATAGGTAAGCGCGCTTACTTTGCCTTTGCCATTGGTCATCCTGTCCACAGTGCCATCGTGCATAATTACCAAAACACTGTCTTTGGTGGTGCGCAGGTCAATTTCAACATAATCAACCCCATGTTTAATGCCTTGTTCGTAGGCAGCAATGGTATTTTCGGGTACGTCAACATGGTCGCCACGGTGTGCAACTACAATAAAGCGGTGTTTGCTTTCAGGCAATACCGGTGCCTGTGCTGCCGCACTTGTGCTTAAAGCAACCAATGCAAGGTGTAAAAAAAAGTTTCTCATAAAATAAAATAATAGGCGTGCAAAGTAGTAAAGGATGCACAAAAAAAATCATTATCTTTTGGTTAGCAGGCAATTTGTTATTGTTGGCTTTGGTGCCAACAGGTTTTATCTTCATAAAAAAATAATCATAGCAATACCACGCTGCTTTTAAAATATGCTATGTTTATGCCCTGTTTTATTTACCCCCTTTATAATAATACCCGTTAGTAATAGTATGAAGCACGTTATATATGCTATCGCCTTGTTTTGTAGTAGTACGTTGTTGGCACAGCAGGGCAGTAAGTATTATTCCCCTTACGATGACAGCACCCTGCAAATGCAGGGGCCTGTTACATTAATGCCATTCAACAGGCTTGTATTGTCGGCAGGCAAGGTGGTAACATTTGGCGACCCCAGGCTGGAGAACCACGCCCTGGACTTTGCCCTTTTACCCGGCGAAAAATACATGGCTGTTGAAGACCGCTACGGTATTGCTGTACTTGAACTAAGCACGCAGCAAGTAAAGCACCGCTGGACGTTTGAGGGCAATAAACTATACAGCGGCTATATGAGTACCTACAGCGGCATAAAGGCATTTGCATATAACGGGCATGTATATATAACCTGGGGCGCTGGTGGCAGCGACCATAAATCCGCAGTGATGATTGCAGACTGGAGCGAAAACGGCATAGCCAATGTTACCGCCGTGCAAATATCGCCCGTGCCGGCTGCCGATGCGGCTTTGCCCAATGAGACAGCTGTACAATTTGAAGGTGGTAAACCGTTTTTATATACCGTGCTTAACGGTAACAACCAGTTGATTAAAATAGATTTTGCCACAGGCAAAATAATATGGGCCGCACCCACAGGTGTTGCCCCTTATGGGCTAAAAATTTTGGGCAGCAAAGCATACATAACCAACTGGGCAGGGCCTTTGGTAACCGATACCACGCTGGAGCATGCTGGCACGCCCTGGGGCAGTGCTTATACCAACCCCGTTACGGGCGGTACGGCAAGGGGCAGTTTGTCTGTTATCAATATTCAAACAGGCCAGCCGGAAGGCGAATTGCCGCTGGGCCTGCACCCCAATGCCATTATCAGCAGCCCCGATGAAAAATACCTTTACATAGCCAATGGCAACAGCGATTATGTAAATGTGGTGGATATTGCCGCACAAAAAGTAACCGACAGCATTACCGTAGGCATGTTTACCAATACCATTAAGTATTATGGCAGCAGCCCCAATGCCCTGGCGGTGGATGCTGCCGGTACAACGCTGTATGTTACCAACGGGTTTGATAATGCGGTGTGCGTGGTAGCGCTGGGCAGCAACGCCTCCACAAAGGGTATGGGGGGCAGCCAGGTAAAAGGCTATATACCCACCGAGGCTTACCCCGGTGGCATTACCCTGCTTAACAACAGTTTGTATGTAGCCAATATTGAAGCCAAAGGCTCAAGGGTATTAACGCCCGCAAAAGGGGTAAAGGCCGATGGCGTTAATGGCGCAGGCACCCCCGTAAACGCGTATGCCATACACCAGGAGCTTGCCTCCCTCAGCATTATACCCATACCATCCAGTAAGGAACTGAAAGCATTTACCAATAAAGTAAGGGAGCAAAGCCTTGCTTTCAGGATAGCGTTAACCAACCGCGCACCGCGTACCAGTGTTGCGCCAAGGCCGTTGCCGGACAGGATTGGCGAGCCTTCCGTTTTTAAACATGTGGTATACATCATTAAAGAAAACAAAACGTACGACCAGGTATATGGCGATGTATCCGCAGGCAGGGGAGAACCCGGCCTGTGTATTTATGGCGACAGCGTTACGCCCAACCAGCATAAGCTGGTGAATACCTTTAGTTTAATGGATAACTATTATGCCTCGGGCAAATCATCTGCCGAGGGGCACCAGTGGGCCAACGCGGCTATGGTTTCCGACTACATTGAAAAAAGCGTGCGGGCGTGGTTCCGTAGTTACCCTCACCGGCAGGAAGATGCTTTGGTGTACAACAAAAATGGGTTTATTTGGAACAATGCGCTTGACCATGGCAAAAAAGTGCGCATTTTTGGCGAAGCCTGCTTAACGCATTACAACGAAAGTTTAAAATGGCTGGATATTTACAACGCTTACCTGCAGCATAAGGACCAGGGTTTTTACAACACCAGCACCATTGCCCGCATAAGGCCGGTAATAAGCCCTGCCTACCCCGATAATGATAACCTTGTTTTTACCGACCAGCTGCGTGCTGAAATTTTTATTAACGAGTGGAAGCAATACGAAGCAGGCGACAGCCTGCCCGACCTGCTGGTGGTATCGCTGCCCAACGACCATACTGCAGGCACCTCGCCCGACTATCCGGTGCCGAAGGCCATGGTGGCAGACAACGACCTTGCCCTGGGCCGCATTATAGATGTAATTACCCACAGCCGTTATTGGGATTCTACAGTGGTTTTTGTGACCGAAGACGATTCTCAGTCTGGCTGGGACCATGTCTCCTCCTACCGTACCACCGGGCTGGTAATGAGTGCCTACCCCGCACCGCAAAAAGTAGTGCATACCAACTATAACCAAACCAGCATGGTACGTACTATTGAACAAATATTGGGCCTGCCGCCGATGAACATTATAGATGCTGCCGCTTTGCCCATGTTTGATTGTTTTGGCAATACTAAAAACCTGGTAACCTATACACATGTACCCAATACCATACCGCTTAATAAAATGAATAAGCCTTTGGCGGCATTAAATGGCAAGGCATCGTATTACGCAAAACTTTCGGCCAACGCTATTTTTAAAGATGTTGACGGGGGCGATGATGATATGATGAACAAGATTTTGTGGTTTGATGCAAAGGGCAACGCCAAATACCCCACCGGTAAAAAGTAAACCGCTGCGCAAGGGTAGTAAGAAACAATTTTGCCCGTTACACAGCTATGGGGTGTTTTTGGCCCTTATAAAACCGGTAAAGGAAATACCCTGCCTGTTGGTGCTGTTAACATAAAGTGTTGCTGAACCATTGGTAAAAATGGTAAGCTCCATTTGGCTTGTTTCCCGGTTATCGGCTGGTTTTATGGTAATATCCCAACCCTTTTTAAAAGGCTTTGCCTCATACACGAATTTGGTAGAGGTAAATGCAATGCCCCCCTGCGATGCATCTATGGGGGCGCTGTATGCCTTGCCAAAATAGGGCAGGTCAGCAATAATGGTATCCTTTGTAACCTTTAGGGTGTACAAGCTTGTTAATGCCCTTGCACGGGCACCCATGGGCGATACCCATTGTGCTTCAAAAACATAGTTTTGGCTGTTAACCAGTGCTTTGGCATCGGTGCCGCCTGTTTGCCCTTTTGCCTGGGGGGCTATTGTGCAAGTTGCCACAATGGCAAATAATAAAAGGTGTAATGCTTTCATCGTTATCCGTTTTTCTGTAAAAAAGAAAGGTAAACACCGGGGGCGTTTACCTTTCAAAGTTCCGCAGAAAATAAAATAACGTATTGCTAAAGTATATTGTTACGATGGGTATTTAACATTTAATAAACCGGTGCAGGGTATGGTGCATTTTTTCTCACTGCTTTCAAGGCCAAGTTCAACAATACGTATGGTGTTATAGCCATGTTCTGGCTTTTCCCTCAGTTCAGCCCCTTCAACAATGGTTTTATACAGGTTTTCGTAATAGTAGCCGTAGTTGCCTTTAAGCGATGGTACTTTTTTCTTTACCACTTCACCATCAATTTCTGTGTGCAGCAACCCAAAAACGCTTTCGTCCTCAATACCAAAATTGGGTACTTCGGTGGGCAGTTTGCCCGCCCTTAAAAACACCTCCTGCGGGTCTTCGCCATATTTTAAAAAGGAGCCTTTAACCCCGTGTACCAAATAGCGGGGGCCGGGTTCGCGTACCAGCATGCCCGATTTTAGGGTAACGGTTAAAAAGCCGTAATCAAGCCGTACATCAAAATAATCTGTAGCACGGGCATGCGGCCTTTGCATTCTTATATCTGCAGTAATAGTTTTTGGCAGGCCAAAAAAGTAAAGAGACTGGTCAATAATGTGCGCTCCCAAATCGTACCATATACCGCTGCCGGGTAAAGGTTCCTCGCGCCAGGCATTAGGCTTAGCTTCTGGGCGGTAGCGGTCGTAATGGGCTTCAAAATCGTGTACTTCGCCCAACAGTTGCTGCTCCAGCACCGTTTTAATGGTTAAAAAATCGCTTACATAGCGCCTGTTTTGGTAAACACTTAATATCCTGTTTTGGGTGCGGGCAAGGTTTATAAGCTTCTCTGCATCCTGCGTGGTTATGGTAAAAGGCTTCTCCAGCACTACGTGTTTGCCGGCCAGCAAAGCTTTTTCCGCGTATGGAAAATGGGTATCGTTGGGGGTGGTAATAATAATCAGTTCAGCATCTGTAGCCAGCAGTTCATCAAAACTGCGTGCAATTACAGCATTGGGAAACAGGTGTATCGATTCCGATGCATGCCTTTCCAGCACACCCACAATTTCGTACAAAGCGGGCAGCGTTTTTAAAAAAGGCGCGTGCATAAATTTGCCCGCTGCGCCAAAGCCTGCAATACCCGTTTTAATGGCATTACCCATAACAATTTTTTTTGCAAATGAAAGCTTTTTAATAACAACAACGTATTGGCCACTGCAAATTTTAATTGAGCAGGCAAACCGCTAATTTTCAATTTAGTTAATGGCTGCTTGCTAAAAATAACGCAAATTTGCCGGGCGTACCTTTAAAATAAATTACTAACATTAACAACTTAGCCAATTAGTTTACAGTCAAATCCTTATTTTTGGCGGAATTTTTAAAAGGAATTGCCTGCCTCATTGAAAAAAATTAATTGGTTAATCAGATCTCAAACAATGTCCAAGCAAGTAACTAAAATCGGGGTATTAACCTCTGGAGGCGATTCACCAGGTATGAACGCTGCCATACGCGCTGTAGTGCGTACTGCCCTTTATAACAACCTGGAAGTTTATGGTGTTTACCGTGGGTACAATGGTATGATTGAAAATGATATTCAGCCGATGGACTCCCGCTCCGTGGCCAACATCATACAAAAAGGTGGCACGATACTTAAAACCGCACGCAGCAAAGAGTTTTTTGACCTGGAAGGGCGCAGAAAAGCGTTTAACAACCTGCAGGAAAAAGGGATAAATGGCCTGGTGGTAATTGGTGGCAATGGTAGTTTTACCGGCGCTGAAAAATTAAGTACCGAGTTTGGCATACCCTGCGTAGGTTTGCCCGGCACCATAGATAAAGACCTTTACGGCACCGATTTTACCATAGGCTTTGATACTGCTGTAAACACCGCCGTTGAAGCCATTGATAAAATAAGGGATACTGCCGATGCGCACGACCGCCTTTTTATTGTGGAAGTGATGGGCCGCCATGCAGGTTACATTGCATTGCACAGCGGTGTTGCCACAGGTGCTGAAAATATTTTGATACCTGAAGTGGATACTTCTATTGAGGAAATGATAGAATCGCTTACGGAAAAAGAAAAGCGTAAAAAACTGGTTAACCTGGTTATTGTGGCAGAAGGCCATAACTCCGGTGGTGCCAATAACATAGCAAAAGTTATTACCCAAAGGCTGCCTAATATGGATACCCGGGTAACCATACTGGGCCATATACAAAGGGGCGGGGCACCAAGCTGCTTCGACAGGGTAATAGCCAGCCGCATGGGTTACCATGCAGTGGAAAGCCTGCTGGAAGGCCGCCACAATGTAATGGTGGGTATTTACAACAATGCCATGAATTATACGCCGCTTGAAATTGCCATAAGGGAAAAACAACGCGTGAACGATGACTGGATGAAAATGGTTAAAATACTTGCCAGCTAACATTTTATTATTATTACCGGTAATTTTCTATTGCTACTTTTGAAATAATTTAAAACGATTTATGTCAGATACTTACTCTAAATACGTGCCTAAAGAAATGGATTTTCAGGCAGCGCTCGAACACAGTTTCCACCGCACAAAGATTGTTGCTACTGTAGGCCCGGCCTGCGATACTTACGATAAACTGCTTGAACTTGTAAAAGCAGGCGTAAACGTTTTTCGCCTCAATTTTTCGCATGGCGACCATGCCAGCAAAGCAGAGATTATTAAGCATATACGCGCTATTAACGAGAAGGAACCTTACAACATCTCTATCCTTGGCGATTTGCAAGGGCCAAAGCTGCGTGTGGGCGATATACAAAATGGCGCTCTTGAAATAAATAAAGGCGACATATTAACCTTTACATCAAAGGAAAAAGTGGTAGGTACCATGGAGAAAATCTATGTATCGTACCCTAACCTGCACAACGATGTTAAGGTAGGCGACAAAATATTGATAGATGATGGCAAGCTGGAAGTAGTAGTGGTTGATATAACAGAAGCAGGCGATGTTAAGGTTTCTGTTACTTATGGCGGTACACTTTTACCCAAAAAAGGGGTAAACCTGCCGGATACAGCCATCTCTCTGCCCGCTATGACCGAGAAAGATATTATTGACCTGGCCTTTATTATTGAACAGGATCTTGACTGGGTTGCCTTATCTTTTGTGCGTAAAGCAGAAGATATTATTGACCTTAAGAGAATGCTGGCAGAGAAAAAAAGCACTACAAAGGTTATTGCTAAAATAGAAATGCCATCGGCATTGGTTGACCTGAGGAATATTATTGTAGAGTCTGACGGTGTGATGGTTGCCCGTGGCGATTTGGGTGTTGAACTGCCTGTTGAAAAAGTGCCTATGGCACAAAGGGATATTATACGCAAGTGTATACACCGTGGCAAGCCTGTTATTGTAGCTACCCAAATGATGGAAAGCATGATTGACAGGGTTAAACCTAACCGCAGCGAAATTACCGACGTTGCAAATGCTGTGCTGGAAGGTGCCGATGCAGTAATGCTTAGTGCAGAAACAGCCACTGGTAAACACCCTGCGCTGGTGGTGGAAACAATGTGCAAGATTATTGTTGAGGTGGAGAAAACTGAATACAGGTACAACCGCGAGGAAGACCTTAAACCTCAGCCAAAATCACCATCCTTCCTAAGCGATGCGGTGTGTTACAATGCCTGTAAAATTGCCAAAGATGCAAACGCTGATGCGCTGATAGGTATGACACAAAGCGGTTATACTGCCTTTATATTAAGCAGCTACAGGCCAAAATCGCCTTTGTTTGTGTTTACCAAAAAGAAGAGCCTTGTTAACCAGCTTAGCCTTAGCTGGGGTGTAAGGGCTTTTTACTATGATGAAGAAATTAGCTTAGACGATATTATTACGGACCAGATAAGCATATTAAAAGACAGGGGCTACCTTAAAACAGGCGATGTGGTGGTTAACACCGGCAGCACGCCTGTAGACCAGCACCTGCCCACCAACCTGCTTAAAGTAAGCAAGGTTGGGTAATGCAAAACGTGTTAGGCTGTTTTACAACACTGATAACCGTAATGTAACAACAGGTTGCATAAAAACATAAAAAATTGCATTGGTTAACAGCCAATGCAATTTTTTTTATAGCTGGTGTTACAAGCATTTTTCAGCAGACTTGCCTGAGTGGCAGTTAAGCAAGTGGCACTTCTAATACCAATATAATAGCCTCGTTGCTAAGGGCTTCCAGTTCAGACTCCTCCAATTCCCAAAGGGCCAGTGCATCGCCAGCATGCAGCAGCCTGTACTGAACCTCAAAAGCACCGTGCAGTACATAAAAAAACAAGCCGTTGCCCGGTTGGGTAAGGGTATGCACCGCCTCTTGCCTGCCATTGAATTTGCCTATAAAAAACCTGTTGGCATAACCGGTGTTACCCTGTTGCTTGCTGTTTATACTTACCAGCCTGTTACGGTTTTCATCAAGGTTAAACGGCAAGGCGTTGCCCATTTGCAGTGGCGCGCTTTCGCTGGTAATCCATATTTGTATAAAACTCACCAGTTCGTTTTCGTAGGGGTTGGTAACAGTGTAGCACCCCTTTTCAATACGCATAAAAAGGGCTTCGCCAGCCCCGGTAAAGCTGCTGGTGCCATTGCTGTGCAGGTAATCCAACGCGCCAACAACAGGCAGTAAAAGCAGGGTAACGCCCTCCTCCACAGCCATTGTTATCATTTGGCTTCCGGCAAGGGCCACCTCGTTAAACAGGCGCAAGGTGGCAAAAGGTGCTTTATGCTCATTGGTGTATTGGCCGTGGCTAAAGGTGCTGTATTTTCTATATTCATCATTTTCTTCAATACCCCGTTCATCAGCAATAAATATTTTGGCTTTACACTGTGGCAGCATGGCTGTTATATTTCTTTTATTGAATAGATGCTTACAAATGGTTGCAGGGCAAACATTTCCGTTAATACGTCGGCCCCGTTGCCCTGGGTGGCGCTGTATGGCGAAACAAGCAGCAGGTTGCCAACGGTACTGTGCCAAACAAGCGGCTCCGTGTAAAAATTGATGGCCACCTGGTGTTTGCTTTTGTTCAAAATATCCGAATGAATTATCTCGAACATATAGTTTTTAAAAGGGAGAAACAGTTTGCCCTGGTTGTTTAATATATCGGGTACCAGGCCGTTTAATTGTTTTAAGTAACCGGTAACCGAAGCGCTAACCAGCAGGTGTAGTTTTTCGGCACCCGGTACGTTGTTAATAAGCCCGGCAAAACTGGTGTGTTTTTTTTGCTGGTTAAAGTATTGCGCCTGCATTAAAAACTCTGTGTACGAATCATCAAACACCAGCTTATCCCAGGCATTTGTAGCACCGGCATCAATTATTTTGCGGTAGCAAAGCCGTATAATATTTTGGGGCATACGTTTTTTTAATAAGGCAGGTGCTATAAAATTAGTTTTACAGCACCTGCCAGTATGGTTACATTTTAGGCAGCAACACTAATGGTTTGTGTAAGTACGTAGCCATTGGTAATATCGCCTGTTACTGAGGCCAGCTCGTACGCCAGCGAATCGGAAAATACCGAGTCTGCCGCGTTGGTAGTGTCCTGTGTGCCCTTTGTGTAATAATTGGTGGCAGTGGTATACACGGTATTGCACACATCCGTTGGGAAGGCTATTTGCGTTACCAGCAGCGATGTGCCGGAGGCGTTGTAAATATGCACATGTATATGTGGCGCACGGCCAGAATACCAGCCCGGAAAAATAGAAGTATATGTTACCAGCCCCGAAGCATCGGTGGTTTGCCTGCCCCTTAAAAAGTTAACGGCTGTGTAATCGGTAGACTGCATAGAGGTGCCGCCATATTCGGAATAGTTCCCGTCTTTTCACAGTGCCATATATCTACCAATGCCCCCTGCAGCGCAGCGCAACTGTTGTTGGTATTGGTAATGGTAATTTTTATGGTAAAAGCAACGCCGGTACGGTCGTCCCTTATATCACTGCGCACAAAGGAGGAAGGCGTTTTTGTAGGGAAGGGCCCTTCCGTTTCGGTGGGTGTAACGGTACAACTGCCAGAAGTGGTAGTGGTTGTAGTAGAGGAGGTAGAGGTGGTGGACGCCGTATCTTTTTTGCAGGCATTGATGGCCGGTATTACTATGCCCATACCCAATGCGGCAAGTCCGTTTCGTAAAAATGTTTTTCTTTCCATGTTTAATGTTTTAGGTGATGCAGAACCTTACTTGTAACATAACAATGGAAAGAGTAAAATAGTATGCCTTGCCGATGAAAGGGCTTGCTCTGCCGATGGAGAGTCTACAAGCTTGATGTTTATATGGGTTATTTTACTGCCAAAGGGTACTTACATTTTTAGGCACGGGCGGGTTTTCCACATGCCCGTTTATGTATTTTATCAGCCACACCACATCGTGCCAGCGGCCAAATTTGAAGCCAATTTTTTTATACACCCCTATTTCTTCAAAACCAAGCGATGCATGTAGCTGCACGCTGGCGGGGTTGGGTAAAGCAATACCTGCGTATACATTAATATACCCCAGTTGGGTAAGCTGGGCAAACAATTTTTGATACAGCAGCCTGGCAACACCCTGCCTGTAAAATTGTGGGTGTACGTATACTGATGTTTCAACGCTCCATTGGTAGGCTTCGCGCTCCCGGTGGCGGCTGGCATAAGCATAACCTGCAATTTGTCCATCCAATTCCGCCACCAGCCAGGGGTATTTGCTTGCTATTGCCGCTATGCGGCTGGCAAAAACGTCAACGGCGGGCACTGCCGTTTCAAAACTGGTGGCAGAGGTTTCAATAAACGGTTGGTAAATGGTAAGCAGGGCTGCAGCATCGTTGGGGGTGGCAAATCGTACTTGCATATCAGGCAGTTATACTGCTAAAGTACAGCAAATGCAGGCTTGGCTTAAACCATGTGCGTAAAACAAAACTGTTAAATGATTGTTTTTTGCTAATTTGGTGTAAGGCTATTAACGTTATTTCGTTTTTTAAATAAAAAATATATGCAAAAAAAGTGGATTACCTGGTCAGCAATAGTAGCAGCGGTGGTGCTTGTGGTTACAGTAACGGTGTTTACAAAAAGCAGTGCTACCCCAACCGCTATAAAGGCGGGCGAAAAAGGCATTGTTTTTATTGAGCAGGATTGGGATAAAGCCCTTAAACAGGCCAAAACAGAAAAGAAGCTGGTGTTCCTGGATATTTATGCCACCTGGTGCGGCCCTTGTAAACTGCTGAAGAAAAACACTTTTACTGATGAAAAGGCTGCGGCTTTTTTCAATAAAAACTTTGTAAATGTTTCTGTTGACGGGGAAAAAGGTGTAGGCCCCCAACTGGCACAAAAGTTTAGCATACAGGCTTATCCATCGTTAATAGTGGCCGATGCCGAAGGCAACCCGGTGCTGTACACCATGGGTTATATTGATGCCAATACACTTATACAGTTTGCAGAAGCTGCCTTAAAAAAGAAACAATAAGCAACGCATTTAAACCAGCATAGAATGATGCTCGGCTAAATATTTTTAAACACCACCGGGGGCTGCCAGCCCCCGGTGGTGTTTTTTACGGGCGGCTTTATGCCTGTTATTTGTACCAAAGCGTGTTAATCAATGAGCGTGCATGCAATGCCTGCTGCTTATGCCCACAACGCTGGCTTTAATAAAATACTGCACTGCGGCAGTAAGCCCTTCCCTCAACCAGTCAAATAACTTAGCTTTGTGGCAGGCTGTACTTGTTGGTTACCGTTTTTTAAACAGTATAAATACAGTTATTGCAGGGGTGCATAAACCAGTAGATGCTTTTTTGCAAGCAGCCTGTGCCGCAGTTTTTAGGGCAACAATAAACGTTTGCAGCAGCCAAATAGTGATAACAACAAAATTTAATAGATAAATTATTATTAATGCAGATTATACCCGCCATTGATATTATAGATGGAAAATGTGTAAGGCTTACCCAGGGTGATTACAACCAAAAAACAGTATACAACCCAAATCCTCTGGAAGTAGCCAAACAGTTTGAGGATGCAGGGCTGGAGCGCCTTCACCTGGTGGACCTTGACGGGGCTAAAGCCGGGGCGGTTAAAAACTGGAAGGTGCTGGAGGATATTGCTACAAACACATCGCTGGTGATTGATTTTGGCGGGGGCATTAAAAAAGAAGATGATGTAAACATTGTGTTTAATGCTGGCGCGGCACTGGCTACCATTGGCAGCCTGGCCGTTAAAAATGAAGCCTTGTTTGTGGAATGGCTGCAAAAATTTGGGGCCGATAATTTTTTGTTGGGGGCCGATGTTAAAGGGGAGAAGATAGCCGTGGGTGGCTGGCTTGAAACCACCGATATATGGATTTATGATTTTATTGCCAGGTATACAGCGCACGGCGTAAGGCAGCTTTTTTGTACCGATGTAAGCAAGGATGGCAAGCTGGAAGGCCCATCCATTGAGTTGTACAAAAACATCATCGCTAAGTTTCCGCAACTGTTTTTTATAGCCAGTGGCGGCGTTAGTAACCTGCACGACCTTGAGGAACTTAAAGCCATTGGTTGTGGCGGTGCTATTGTAGGCAAAGCTATTTACGAAGGCCGCGTAACACTGGGGCAGCTTACCGCCTTGTAAACAAAGCGGTGGCCCGTGGTATTGGCACAGATTAGAATACATTCAACTTGAAATAATGAACGCAGACATACATAATTCAGCCGGGGTTTACAACATACAAATGGAGGCTTCGCCTGCGCTTTTTAGCGAAAGCAAAACGCTGCGCGGGCTTACCAAGCGCATTATACCCTGCCTTGATATTAAGGATGGCCGCACCGTAAAAGGCACCAATTTTGTTGACCTGCGCGATGCGGGCGACCCCGTTGAACTGGGGGCTTTTTATGCACAGCAAGGGGCCGATGAACTGGTGTTTTTGGATATTACCGCTACGGTGGAAAAGCGAAAAACACTCAGCCAACTGGTGAACAGGATTGCCCACCACATTAATATTCCGTTTACGGTGGGTGGTGGCATATCTTCTGTAGAGGATGTAAGCGTACTGTTGCAAAACGGCGCGGATAAAATTTCGGTAAACAGTTCGGCTTTTAAGCGCCCCGAACTGGTGCGCGAACTGGAGAAGGAGTTTGGCAGCCAGTGCGTGGTACTGGCTATTGATACCAAAAAAGAGGAAGATGGCGAATGGTATGTGTACCTTAATGGCGGCAGGTTAAAAACTGGTGTAAAATGTTTTGACTGGGCTAAGCAGGCGGTTGACCTGGGTGCTGGCGAAATATTGCTTACCAGCATGAACCACGATGGCACCAAACAGGGTTTTGCCATTGATATTACCCGGCGGCTTGCTGAGGCACTGCCCGTGCCGGTAATAGCCAGTGGCGGCGGCGGCACCATGCAGCATTTTGCCGATGTTTTTGACGAGGGCCTGGCTGATGCGGGGCTGGCGGCCAGTATTTTTCACTTTAAGGAGATTGGGAT
>CAZRDD010000070.1:0-15344 GCA_964598675.1 uncultured Parafilimonas sp. | reverse complement strand
AAATTTCTTCCCCATAATCCACTTTACCTACAAAACCGTTAAGGTATTTGCTCATCCAGGCGGGTGCGGCCCCATCCTCGTATTTAGGAATTACCTTGCCGCCAACCCCGGCAGCATGAGGGTATGCATCAAAAAAATCAAGCATGCGCTGCAGGTAGTCTTGGGCTAAAAAAGCATCATCATCAACATAGCTTACTATTTCACCTGAGGCTTCTTTAAGGCCACGGTTTCGCGCAAATGATAATCCCTTTTGTTGTTCAAAAAAGTACTTGGTGTTTATGTCAGTGTTTTCGGCAATAAATTTTTTTGCTATCGCTGCGGTACTATCCGTACTATTATTATCCACCACAATTAATTCGTACAACAGCTTTTCTGCTGATTGATTTTTTATGCTTTCAAGGGCGGTTGGTAAATACTTGTCCCTGTTGTAAGTGCAGATAACCAGTGATATTTTAACCATTTTTGTAAAACTTGAATAATTGCAAAAATAATGCTTTAAGGCTCCTTTTGCTTTTAAGCCTGAGGTATTTATAAATATCTAATAGCCAATCAAATAGTACAAGTAAAACTGTTTATCCTATTGCCAACCAAATTTTTTACCCGTTCTTTTTTTACACTATTTTAATTTTAATACAATTAGAAAAACTGCCGTACATAACAAAATACACATCTTCTCCCCATTGCCGCAACCTCGGCAACGCCTGCTTACACCTTTTTCTTTACCTTGCACCCATGCAACAATACCAGCAGTTATTACAGCATATATTTGATAATGGGGTATCAAAGACCGACCGCACCGGCACCGGTACCACCAGTTGTTTTGGCTACCAGATGCGGTTTAACCTGGCCGAAGGTTTCCCTATGGTTACCACTAAAAGGCTGCATCTTAAAAGCATTGTGTACGAATTGTTGTGGTTTTTGCGCGGCGAAACCAACATAAAATACCTTAAAGAGCATGGGGTTAGTATTTGGGATGAGTGGGCCGATGAAAACGGTGAGCTTGGGCCTGTGTATGGTAAGCAATGGAGAAGCTGGCAAGGGGCTGATGGTAAAACGATTGACCAGATTAGCGATGCTATAAAGCAGATAAAAAACAATCCCGACAGCCGCCGTATTATGGTGAGTGCCTGGAATGTTGCCGAATTGCCGGAGATGGCCCTGATGCCCTGCCACGCCCTTTTTCAGTTTTATGTGGCGGATGGCAAACTGAGCTGCCAGTTGTACCAGCGCAGTGCTGATGTGTTTTTGGGTGTTCCGTTCAATATAGCATCGTATGCGTTGTTAACCCTTATGGTGGCTCAGGTATGCGGCCTGCAGCCCGGCGATTTTATACACACCTTTGGCGATGTACATTTGTATAATAACCATGTTGAGCAGGCAAAACTGCAGCTTTCCCGCACACCATACCCGCTGCCGGTAATGCGGCTTAACCCCGAGGTGAAGGACATTTTTAGCTTTAACTTTGACGATTTTACGCTGGAAAATTATCAATATCACCCTGCCATTAAAGCACCGGTGGCTGTATAAAGCCTTTTATTAGCTTTGATTGGCGAAGAAGATTGACACCCTGGTAAAAACAGACAGGTGGTATTAAAAACGGTAATTAACTTATGATTATATCCTTAGTAGTGGCTGCATCGGAAAATAACGCAATTGGCAAAAACAATAAATTGCTTTGGCATCTACCAAACGACTTGAAGTTTTTTAAAAATATTACCTGGGCCATGCCTGTAGCCATGGGCAGAAAATCGTTTGAGTCTATTGGCAGCAAGCCACTTAATGGCCGGCTGAATATTGTTATAACCCGCCAGAAAGACCTTGAAGCACCCGGTGCAGTTGTGGTTAGCAGTTTGAAAGATGCAGTTTTTATAGCAGGCGAGCATGATTATAACGAGCTGATGGTGTTGGGGGGTGGTGAAATTTATAAAGAGGCCATCACCAGTGCCGATAGAATATACATCACCAGGGTACATGCTGTTTTTGAAGATGCAGATACCTTTTTCCCTGAAATAGATACGCGTAAATGGGTGCTTACTTCAAACCAGGATTTTCCGGTTGATGAAAAACATGCTTATCCTTACAGCTTTCAGATATGGGAGAGGAGGTAGGCACGTTCACAACTGCGGATAATAGTTAACACTATTATTTATAAGGCTTTACAAAAGCTGATTAATATTTCTTCACTAATCCTTAACGCTACTTAATTTGTATTCAAAATTTCAGTTAATAAAAAAATACGTACAGTATTACCTCACGGCTTCTAACAGCAAAGGCCATGGGGTACATTCTCCGTTTGTGTTCAACCTTATTACGGCGGTATTAAACGATGATAGAGATTTTTATTGTTACACGTCCATTGAAAACCTGCGCAACAGGTTAATACTGGACGATACTTTGTTAACCCTTGAGGATTTTGGCGCGGGTTCCCGCCTGGCCACACACCACCAGCGTAAAATTTCGTTTATAGCGGCCTCCTCGTTAAAACCAAAAAAGTTTAGCAGGTTGTTTTTCAGGCTGGTTAATTATTATCAGCCAACAACCATTCTGGAACTGGGTACATCGCTGGGTATTACCACTGCCTATATGGCCAGCGCTAAAAGCGATGCTAATGTTATAACAATGGAAGGAGCGAAAGCGGTGGCTGCCGTTGCACGAAATAACTTTAATATACTGGCACTTAATAATGTACAGTTGGTTGAGGGCAATTTTGACGATACTTTACCACAAGTATTAAGCGGGTTGCAGGTTGTTGATTTTGCTTTTGTGGACGGCAACCACCGTAAACAGCCAACACTGGATTATTTTACACAGTTGCTCGAAAAATCCAACGATAACTCCGTACTTATTTTTGACGATATTCACTGGAGCAAGGAGATGGAAGAGGCGTGGGCCGAAATACAATCACACCCTGCCGTAACGCTTACGGCGGACCTGTTTTTTATTGGCCTGGTGTTCTTTAGAAAGGAACAAAAAGCAAAACAGCATTTTGTAATTCGGTTTTAAACATTGCCATTTTATTTTATAAAGTAAGAAGATAATATTGCCGCAAGGCCCAGGATTATGCCAATGATAGCGCCCCTTGTTGGCACTTCTTTAAACAGAAAATAGGCTATGGCTGGCTCAATAATCACAATAGCGCCTATTGACAATGCAATAACAACCCATACATTAGTAAAAGATTTATACCCTGTCATATAACCGGCAATCAGTGCTGCGCCAGCCAGTGCCATCAGCACCGTCATTTTGAGGAAAAGCCCCTTATCGAATGCAGAAATATTTCTTTTTGCCGCATACAATTCGGCATAAATGGCTAAGGCTTCTCCAATAAAAAGTAAAAAAATAGATATTAGTTTTTGCATAGTTTGCTTATTTGTCCAAATATCAATGCTTATAAAGGGCAGGCAAAGAAATAAAAAAACGAACAGATTTCTACCACTTTATAATACCGCAGTACCTTGCAGCTGTAATTTTTCCGTTATTTCCGGGCATAAAAAAAGTTTACAGAATCAATTTCTGTAAACTTTTTTATGCAAAACTTAATAATGTTTCCTAAAGCTAAAGTCAATTAAAATGCTTGTCGCTAATCGGTTTCTATCAAAGGTTTGCCGATATTTTTACTAAAAAAATTTTGTGAAAAGATATTAAAACCTTTCAAAGCCAGAGAAGAAAAAGCTGCCTTCAATAGCGGCATTTTCATCGCTGTCGCTGCCATGCACCGCATTTTCGCCTACAGACGAAGCAAAGTTTTTGCGGATGGTGCCTTCTTCTGCTTTAGCTGGGTCGGTAGCGCCAATCAGTTTACGAAAATCTGCTACTGCATTTTCCTTCTCCAAAATAGCTGCAACAACAGGGCCGCTGCTCATAAACTGTACCAGTTCCTGGTAAAAACCACGTTCTTTATGTACAGCATAAAATTCACCAGCCTGTGCGTTGGTAAGTTGTATCCATTTCATGGCTTTAATGCTAAAGCCAGCTTTAATAATTTGGTCTAAAATAGCGCCTGTGTAGCCTTTGCCGGTAGCATCGGGCTTTATCATAGTAAATGTTCTGTTGCTCATGCTCTTTAATTTAGAGCGGCAAAGTAAGGGCAAGAATTTTGATTTGTATAACAAAACCTGTTAATTTTCGGGTTTTTGTTAAGTTTTAAGCCCTGTTATCACCCTGTTTTTCAAAATGTTTTTGAATGTATGGTGTTAAAACAGCAATTTTGCCGCCATTCTATGCAAGAGGTTAAGGGTATTTATCCGTTATTATCGCAGCCGAAAAGAATTGTGGTTACCATGCATCAAAAACCAGATGGTGATGCTATGGGTTCTTCATTGGCTGTTTATCATTTTTTAAAGGCGCTGGGCCATTTTCCGACTGTTATTGCCCCCACAAACTGGGCTAATTTTTTAAATTGGATGCCAGGCTGCGAGCATGTTATTGATTTTGAAAAGAATAAGGATGCATGCAAAAGTATAATAAGCGAAGCGGAAATTCTGTTTTGCTTAGACTTTAATGTAATGCACCGCACCAAGCACATGGAGCACATTTTATTGGATGCAGACTGTGTAAAGGTGCTTATTGACCACCACGAGCAACCGCAAGAACACGCTTTTACCTACGGTATAAGCATACCTGCTAAAAGTTCTACCAGCGAAATGGTGTACGATTTTATTATGGCCTCGCCGTATTCGGAGGTGCTTAACCTTGATATGGCAGCTTGCATTTACACTGGCATAATGACCGATACCGGCTCTTTCAGGTTTGCCTCAACAACTGCATCTGTACACAGGGCCGTTGCGCACCTTAAAGACCTGGGCCTGCAGCACTCCGTAATACACGAGAATATTTACGACCAGCTATCCGAAGCCAGGCTTCGTTTTACCGGCAATGCACTGCTTAACAGGCTTGAGGTGCTGTACGAATACAACACTGCATTGATGGTGATTACCAAAAAAGACCTGCTGCGGTTTGATATAAGAACCGGCGATACCGAGGGCCTTGTAAATTACCTGCTTTCAATAGAGGGCATTAAATTTGGAGCACTTTTAATTGACAGGGATGAAGAGCGCAAATGGAGTTTTCGCAGCAAAGGAGGGTTTGATGTTAATGAATTTGCACGCGCCAACTTTGAAGGTGGCGGCCACAAGAACGCAGCAGGCGGCAGAAGCAGTGAAAACATAGACTATAACGTAGAGAGATTCAAACAAGTTTTAACAGCATACGAAAATCAACTTCAATAATCAGATATGAAAAAAGCGATCATCGCCCTAAGTACGTTCATTACCCTGGCTGCATGCCATGCGAACTATGATAAGGCACCTTCAGGGTTAATTTATAAGATATTTCCTGGTAAGGGCGGGGCAAAATTAGCTACAGCTAAATTTGTGAAATTAAACATTGAATATTCCTTAACTAAAAACGGAAAAGATTCAATACTGCAGACCACCTTTGGAAAATTTCCACAGTTTTCTCCTATTGACACCACACCTGCCCGTGTTGCTTACAGCTACATGGAGATTGTGCCCAAATGTAGTGTAGGCGACAGTGTTGAGTTTACCATAAGCATTGATACCCTGCGTGGCCGTAATGTAACCCTGCCTGCTAACATCTTCCCCAAAGGCGAATTTATAAAAGGCAAAATGAAGATTTTAAATGCCTATAATACCAGGGAAGAAATTATGGCAGATGTGAAGAAAGAACAAGACCTTGATATTGCCCGCCAGGCCAAAGTGATGGAAGATTACTTAGCTAAAAACAATATTAAAGCACAGAAAACTAAAAATGGTGCTTATGTTTTGGTTGAGCAGCCTGGTACTGCCCCTAAAGCAGATTCTGGTAAACAGGTATTTGTTAAGTACAGAGGTTACCTGTTAGATGGCGGTACTGTATTTGATACCAATATGGATTCAAGCAGAGGCCATTTTGACCCTATTCCGGTTGTTATAGGTGAGCACCGTGTAGTACCAGGGTGGGAAGAATGTTTGCCGTATTTTGGTAAAGGTGGCAAAGGCAAATTGTTTATACCAGCAGGTTTAGGCTATGGCCCACAAGGTAATGGTCAAGCAATACCTCCAAACGCCAGCCTTGGATTTGATGTTGAGATTGTTGATGTTAAGGATGCTCCCCCTGCACAACCAAACCCAATGATGGGTATGCCTCAGCAGCAGCGCCCGGCTACAGCAGCACCAGTTAAGCCAACGTTGAAGCCAGCTACAAAACCAGCGCATTAATATTACAGCTTTTTATAACAGGCCCGGCAAGTGTAAGTTTGCCGGGCTTTTTTGTGGGCAATGCTGATTACCAATACGTAATTTAACTTAACACTATTATTAGGAAACAGGAGAATAGTAACAGTTAGAATTATTAACTAACCGCAATGGTGTACTTTGCCAGTAAGGTTCCTTTGTTATCAGCAGGCATCATTACATTCATTACCAATGCATCATGCCGTTGGGTATCCTTATCAACTTTCAATTCAATATCTTCTAAAACCTTCACAGGGTTGGGGCCTTTGGGATATAGAGGGTGCTGGTACACTTTGTCCTCAACCTCTTTCGGAAAAAACAAATTAGTGGTTAGTACCACTGCACCATTTATATGCACTTTGGCATGCAGGTGTGTTATATGCCCATTGTACCAGCCCGGAAAAATAGCGGTAAACCTGCATAGCCCGTTGGTATCCGTTTTTTGAAAACCGCGCAGCCAGATTTGGCCTTTGGTGTTTTCATCACTAAAATCAGAATAATGCCCATCAGCATCGCATTGCCAAATATCAACAATGGCACCTTTTACCGGCTGGCAATGCTTATCTTCCACCTTAAAATGGTATTCGATTGGTACGCCCTTTTTATGTTCAGCTATGCTAATGCGGTTTAGTTTCTCGTCTTTATAATAAGGGCCTTCAGGCACAGGTGGCGTAATGGGGTCGTTGCAATCGGTATGCGAGGCTTTTTTGTTCTTTCGGTCGGCAGAAACAAACAGGCCGCCCGTTGCAGACAGCCCTAAAAAGGAAAGAAAAGCTTTTCTGTTCATTTGATACAAAATTTGGCCGGGTGTTTTAATTACTGCTGTAGTTTTTAAACAACGGATATTTGTTATTCTTCTTCAAACTTTACCCCATGCAAGGCCAATTCGGCCAGTACCGGGTTATAAATGTTTGGGATGATGGGTATATGCAGCCCTGTTTCTGTTATACGCCCCTCCAGAATAAGTTTTGCAGCAATTCCTAAAGGCAAACCCACCGTTTTGGCCATAGCGGTATGTACATTATCATCGCCTTTTACCACCAACCAGCTTTTGGCTTTTTTTGTTTCGCCATTAAGGGTATACCCAATTTCGTGCATCATAACAACCATATCCTTATCGTGTGGTAAAAGCGCAAGCTTTTGTTCCAGTATAAACTGCAGCACATCGGCTGCGCTGCAAAGCCCCCGGTTAATTTCAGTGTCATCATCAATACCTAAAAAAAACAGTTGTTTCATGCTAAGGTTAGCCTCGTGCATGGTACTGGCTACTGTTTCAGCAGCCTTATCTTTAACATCTTCCACATCAATCACATCAAGGTTACCCTGCTGGTTTACCATCATAAACTGGTCGCTAAGGTCATCTTCATTATCATCCTCAATGGCAGCCTCCTCTTCCGCCTCCATCAGTTGCATCAGTTTCTCCATCATTTCTTTGGCGTAAGCCAGGCGGCTGCTCAGCATATCGTTCAACCAGTTGGCAAAGCCATGTTTCTCAAAATGCTGTTTAAAAAAAGCGGCTATTGTTAGCCCGTTAGTTTCGTATTCTTTATGTTCATCGGTAAGTTTAAGGTCTACAATGTTTTTCCACCCAATGCAAAATTCAGGGTCGCGCAAGGTGGTACGCAAAAAGGTATGGGTATTTTTAATGTTGTATAATTCCGCATACCCGGAGGAGTCCCTGTTGGGGTAGTATACCAGCGGTTCCAGGCCGGGTACCTGTACAACCGGGTTGTTGTTAAACAGTTCCCCATAAGGTATGTGTACAGTAGCGCCATTTTGTTTAAAGGTTGCCCCGGCCTTACCGGCAAGTACCACGTTGCGGGGGTTCCAGCTAATTTTGTAATGCCATGGGTTGTCGTCGCTTTCGGGTGCCACCAGCCCGCCGCAGTGGGAGAGGAAGGAGGTAACTTCGCCGCCCTGCTGCTGAATATTGTGTAACAACTGCATGGCGCTCATGTGGTCTATGCCGGGGTCAAGCCCCATTTCGCACAAAAATAAAATGCCTTTGCTTTTTATCTCTTCCTGAAGGCCTTTAATGTTATCGTCAATATACGAAGCCGTTAACAGATGCCTGCCAAACAGCACGCAGTCTTTGGCAATAAGGTAATGCAATGCAGGCGGCATAAGCGATATTACCAGGCTGGCTTGCTGCACCAGTGCCTGCCTTTCAGCTTCGTGTTCAATATTAACCTGTACTGCTTTGGTAACCGGGCTGGTGCCCGCTTTTTCCTGTGCCGCCTGCAGGTTACTGTCTGCAATGGTAAACTGCCAGTTGTTTTCAGCAGCAATTGTTTTAAGATAATTGATTAATACCGTGGCCGACTTGCCAGCGCCGAATAACACAATGTGTTTACTATTTGCCATACCTTTTATTTAACCCTGTTTTGTAAGGCTAAGGTAGGGTATAATAAAGACGGAATACCCAAACGGCAGCTATTTTTACACGCACGATAAGCCGTTTGGCATGCGCGGTGCGGGTAATTTAGCTAAGCATAAAACCTACTCACCTATAATATACACCCCTTTTTTATCAATGCTCACCAGCGAAATTTTGTATTTAACACTTGCAGCGCCGGGTACAAGCGGCAGTTTTACGGTAGCAGCCTGGTTAACCGGTATGTTTTTTACAGAAAAAGTTTGGCCGGATTTATATTTACCAGCAGCATTAAAGTATTGAATATCAAGCACCACAAGGTCAATTATGTCATCCGAAATATTGTTTACCAATATCGTATAGTTCTCTAAAGTCTGGCTGTTGGGCTGGTAGGTTTCTACATTAACATAATCATCTGTTTTCGCCTGTTTTGACAAATGGGTATAAATACCTGTTTCTTTTGTTTCAGCACCGGCACCGCTGGCAGGCTTATAAGCAACTGTAGTTGTGTTGCTGGCAGGGTTATTGTTTGCTGCCTGTGCGTACACCACTGGGTTAACTGTTTTGTTACGGGTACCAGGGCCGCCGTCTGTAGGTGGTATAAATGCCGGGCGGGCCACTGCGTTTGCCTTAGCAGGCTGTACTACTGCGGGTGTTTTTGCAACGGCGTTTTTGGGAGGCGCGGCAGCGGGGTGTGAGTTGCTGTATTTTTTTACGCCTGTGCGCACACTGGTATGTGCGGGCTGTTGCACAGGTTCCGCATTTAAATCAGGTACCACCTCCTTGCTGTAAGCCGGGGCTTTACCGGCAGCAGCCTGCGTATTTTCATCATTGGCTTGTGCCGTAGTGATGGGCGGGTTTGCCGGCTGCGCCGCGGTTGTAACCGCTGCTGTTAATGGCATTACTGCCGTATTTGATTTACTATGCCAGTTATTGCCCAGCCATATACCTGTTGCCAGTACAGCAACAGCCATTATTGTAATGGCTGCTACCGTTTTGTATTTGCCCCAACCAAATGTTGTGGCGTTTTTTGCCTTTAGTATTGTTTCGGCATACCGCTGTTTTAAGCTGTCCAGCGACTGGCTGAATTTTGTTTCCAGCGCCGGTTGCATGGCTATTGGCTCATCGTTTACCTGTGGCTTTTCATAGTTGGTTTTAGCAGCCTGGCCCATTGCTTTTTGCTCTTCATTCCAGTCCAGCCAGCTTGTTTGCCACGAGGCCGCTTTGTTGGATTCTTTGGTTGTTAATGCGGCTGGTACTTCCTCTGCGGTAACCTGTTTTATTGCTTTTGCAGTAACCGGCTGTTCCACACGGTTCCAGTCTGCTTTAACCCTTATTCTTGGCTTGGTGGCTGTGGCTATGTTACCACCAGGTGCGGCGCTGGCGGCTATTGCTGCAGGCTGCACTGTTTTTTGTGCAGGGGTTTTTTTAAAAAACCGGTCAAAAGGTTGTTCCTCTACCACTGGTGCATGTGCTTTAAACTCCTCCATTTCGCAAGGGTAACGCCAGGCGGCACTTCTGCCGTCAAGCCAAACCAGGTCGTAAGGTTTCAGGCCCATTTCAATCAACTCAGCGGCTGTGTAAGGGCCGCTTTCCTTATTACTGCGCAACAGGCGGTATTGTTTCATAGCCTTTTAGTTTTATTGAAGGTGTTACCAATAATAAAGCCAAAAGCATTGCTTTTATTGTAAATGGGGTGTTATAATTTGCAGCAAACCGTGTATAAAACTGTTGTTATGCGTTTTAAAAGCAATAAACCTGTTTTATTTAGCCACATTAAACATGGGGTGTACTGCGCCTTGGTGCAGGGCAAAAAAACCATCTTGTACGTAATTTGCTTAAATTAGTTAAAAATGCCTGATTTATAAGCTATCACTGCCTCTTTAAGCCAAATTTTAGCTTATTTTTTGTTGTTTTCTACGGTAAAAGGTTAAATTTGCCATCCCTCAAAATACGAGTGCGTTAAGAGTTAAATACATTTAATGGAAGAGAATTCACTGCCCGAACAAACGAGCGATAACGATCGCGTAATACAGGTAAATATTGAAGAACAGATGAAAACATCCTACATTGATTATTCAATGTCTGTGATTGTTGGCCGTGCCCTGCCCGATGTAAGGGACGGTTTTAAACCTGTACACCGCCGCGTTTTATACGCAATGAACGAATTAGGCAACGCCAGCAATAAACCATACAAAAAAAGTGCCCGTATTGTGGGCGAGGTAATGGGTAAATATCACCCGCATGGTGATTCATCCATTTACGATACGCTGGTGCGCATGGCTCAGGATTTTACCATGCGCTATGTAATGGTTGACAGCCAGGGTAACTTTGGTACGCAGGATGGCGACCCACCGGCTGCCATGCGTTATACCGAGGTTAGGCTGCACCGCTTTGCGGAGGCGATGATGGAGGATATTGAGAAGGAAACCGTTGATTTTCAGCTAAACTTTGACGATAGCCTGGAGGAGCCCACTGTACTGCCAAGCCGCATACCACAGCTATTGGTAAATGGCTCATCGGGTATTGCGGTAGGTATGGCCACCAACATGATGCCCCATAACCTTAGCGAAGTAATTGATGGCTGTTTTGCTTACATTGAAAACAGGGATATTACTGCCGAAGAGCTGATGAAATACGTAAAAGCGCCCGATTTTCCCACAGGTGGCGTTATTTACGGTATGGAAGGTGTTAAGCAGGCAATGCTTACTGGCCGTGGCAGGCTGGTATTACGTGGTAAATGCCATGTAGATACCAAAGCCAGCGGCAGGGAGCAGATAGTTATTACCGCGGTGCCTTACCAGGTGGGCCTTGATGCATTAACGGATAAGATAGGCCAACTGGTAAACGAGAAAATAATAGAAGGCATAGCATACGTAAACAACGAAAGCAACAAACGCGAAGGCACCCGTATTGTGGTAGACCTTAAACGCGATGTTATTGCCAACGTTATAATAAACCAGTTGTACAAGTATACCGAACTGCAAACCAGTTATGGTATAAACAACGTGGCTTTAAGCAACGGCAGGCCACGCATACTAAATGTGCAGGACCTGATAAGCGAGTTTATTGATTTCAGGATGGAGGTGGTGATACGCCGTGCCAAATTTGAACTGCGCAAAGCCAACGAAAAAGCCCATATTTTAGAAGGTTACCTTAAAGCACTTGACCACCTTGATGAGGTGATAAGCCTAATTAGGGCCAGCACCACACCCGATGCTGCCAAGGAAGCACTTATAGCCAAAAGCCGCGAAGAAAAATGGTATTTGCAGGAAGCCCTTTTTGCCAGCATTGAAGAACATATTTATAAGCAGGAGCAGGGCCTGAGCGAAGCACAGGCAAAAGCGATACTGGAGTTAAGGTTACAACGCCTTACCGGTATGGAAAGGGATAAAATACATGAAGAGTTTACCGAAATAATGAAAACAATTGCCTGGCTGCAGCATTTGCTGGGCAGTGAGGATGCAAGGTACGACCTGATAAAAACCGAACTGAAAGAGATTAAAGATAAGTTTGGAGACGAACGTAAAACAGAAATTCAGTACCTGGCAGACGAAATGCGTATTGAAGATCTTATTGAACTTGAATCAGTTATCATCACTATTTCACATTTAGGTTACATTAAACGTACCAGCGCCAGCGAGTACCGCCAGCAACGCCGTGGTGGCAGGGGTGCTATAGGCAGCAAAACCAGGGAAGAAGATTATGTAGAACACTTGTTTGTTGCCAGCACGCACGATATTATGATGTTCTTTACCGAAAAAGGGCGTTGTTACTGGTTAAAGGTTTACGAAATACCAGAAGGCGAAAAATCTGGTAAAGGCCGTGCTATACAAAACCTTATACAAATACCGCAGGACGATAAGATTAGGACTATTATTAATGTAAAAAATTACGAAGACACTGAATTTATTAACAGCCATTATATTGTACTTTGTACAAGGAAAGGTGTTATTAAAAAAACTTTGTTGGAAGAGTTTAGCCGCCCAAGGGCCAATGGTGTTAACGCCATTACCATTATGGAAGGCGACGAATTGCTGGAAGCCCGTATGACCGATGGCAACAGCGAAATAATAATGGCCATTAAGAGCGGCAGGGCCATAAGGTTTCCTGAAGAAAATGTAAGGCCTACTGGCCGTGGTGCTATTGGTGTTACCGGTATAGAGGTTGACGACAGCAAAGACGAAGTAATTGGCATGATATGTGTAGGAAAAGGCGAAACCGACCAAAATGTACTGGTAATTAGTGAAAAAGGCTATGGTAAAAAAACGCCGGTTGATGAATACCGCATTACCAACCGCGGCGGAAAAGGCGTAAAAACCATAAATATTACAGAAAAAACCGGTAACCTTGTAGGTATTTTGGATGTTAAAGGCACGGAAGACCTGATTATAACCTGCCGCTCGGGTATTACATTGCGCACGGCAGTTGATACCATTAAAGAAGCCAGCAGGGCTACACAGGGGGTTATATTGATAAGGCTTGATGAAAGCGATGCAATAGCAGCCATATCGAAAGTGGAAAAAGAAGAGGAACATGACGTACCCGGCGATGAAACAACCGGCGAAAACATAAACGGGCAATCAGCATTAAATAATAACGAAAACAACGAATCACCAGAAAACGGTGCGCCATCACAAGAAAATCAATAACTTAAAATCTCCGTTATGAAGAAAATCTTTCTTGCGTTCTTGCTTGCTTTTACAGGATATATATCGTTCGCCCAGGATTATGGAGCCTTTAAGGTGAACATTTTTGCCAAAAAAACAGAGGATTCCAAAAAACTGCTTGACAAACTTTTGGCTGACCCCAAAGCAAAAGACAAAGCAGAAACACTTTACTGGCAACTGGCTACTTACGCAGGCTTTTACTACGATACATTATTGTATGCCAAATACCCTAATGCTGACAGCATTGCCTGGGAAGCACTGGCAGCCTATACTAGAAAAGATACCGGCCTTGCTGTGCTGAAAGAAAACAACTCTATATACCCTGTATTGGAGTATTTTAAATCAGCAGCAATAAATGTTGGTGTAGGTGCATTCAATAACTCAAAATGGCAAAAAAGCCTTGAGGGCTTTTTGCAAGTAGACAAATTGAACAACTACCTTGTTGAGCACAGATTTCAACCACAAAATTACCTGGATACGATAGTAGTTTTATATACCGGTTATGCAGCCCAAAACAGCGGCAAGCCTGATATTGCTGTTAAGTATTATAACAGGTTAGCCGACAGGAGCCTGCGCATTGGAGAGTTGAAGCACTTTGAAAGCAACATGTACACTTTTATTGTAGACCACTACATGCGCAATGGTGATACAGAAAACTTTAACAAGTATCTGGCCATTGCCAGAAAAGTTTTTCCTGAATACGAGGAAAAATGGGGCCAGATGGAAATGCAAAATGCAACTACCAATGCAAGCCTTACCGAGCTGCTTTCAAAATATGATGCAGACAATGCTGCCAATAAGCTTAATGAAGACCAATATGCAACTTACGGTGATGCTTTTGCCCAACCCGATAAAAAGCAATTGGCCAAAGCTGACAGCCTTACAAAAGTAAGGCTTACACTTACAGCTGCAGATGCTTATACACATGGCTATAACCTTAGTAAAAACGGTATTTACGCTTATAACATTGGTGTTTTGTACTACAAAATATACGATGAAGAACTGGGCACCCGCTTTTACAAACTGCGTGGTGAAGGGCCTGCATTAAAGGCTGCAAGGGCTGATGTAGAAAAACAACAGCAACAATATGCAGATTCATCTATAAACTATTTCACGCTTGCTTATAACCACTATAAGGAAAAGACTGAACTGGAAAAAAGAGAGAAAACAATATTATCAAACATTGTAAACAACCTTTCAAACCTTTACCAGTGGAAATCGGAAAAAAGTAAAGGTGTAAACCCTAAGGATGTTGACAAATATGATGCTTTGTTCAAGAAATTTGATGCTGAAGCACAAAAATAAATCAGCTTAATTTTTTGCTTAAAGGTAAAGAGGCTGTCTCTGTAAAGGAGGCAGCCTCTTTTACATTATGTGAAGTATCAGGTAACCAGCGCGCCAGTTTAATCAGCTACTGATAGAGATAATTACTTCTATATCACACAAAACATAATATATGGACAAGTTTATTGAGGTTACAACACGTAACGGGAAAAAAGAGCTTTTTAATACCGCCATTATTGAGAAAGTATTACCTGCAAATGCTGGTGGCGGCAGTGTTATTTATATAAATGCACTTTCAAAAAGCGCTTATAACCAGATAGATGTGCACGAAACTTACGAGCATTTAAAGAAGGAACTTTTGTAAATTGTTATTAGATGGGTTAATGGCCATCAATGGTGCAAACCCTTATTTTTACAAAAAATAGTACGCCATGCAGCAGGATGCAGATAAAAAGTTAGTATTAGGCAAATGCGGTAAAAAAGCCCGTAAACTTGATACGCGTACGGTGGATATAGGGCATTACTTTAAAAAGGAGATGCTGCCTAAACCACCCGCCACCTGCGATTGGACTGCAAAAGTTACCCTGCCCTGGGGTATGATGCAAAATAATGTTTTAAGAGACTGTACAAGTGCAGCAGCAGCCCACCAGGCCATTTGCTGGACGGCCAACGCAACAGGTGCCACCATAAATATTCCTGACGATGCTGTGGTGGATGCCTACAAAGCCGTTGCTGGTTACATACCCGGAGATGAAAGCACCGATAATGGAGCCGCAGAACTGG
>CAZRDD010000069.1:896-15346 GCA_964598675.1 uncultured Parafilimonas sp. | reverse complement strand
GCTTACATCATCGCCACCACCCGGTACACCATTGGCGCCAAAATCTAATACCTGTACTGTAAAAGTTGCACCAGGCGCTAAAGCCGAGGGGAAGTAGATATCCAAATGCAGGTCGGACATTGATGAAATGTCATTGGTTGGCGAACTCATTTGTATACCCACAAAATTAAAATTGGTATAGTTTAACACATGGTTGCCGCTTACCGCAAAATCAGCCGATTGTGTGGTTTGAAAAGGTGCCCAGTAGCCATTGTAATAATCAACAGGCACACTGGTGTAGCTGTCGCTGAAAACAGAAAGCACATTGGCTGCATCCACAGTAGGTGTAGGCGCTGGTACAAAAACACCGGGTGAATTTATGGTTAGGCTGCCCTTGGCTTTTGCTGCGCCTACGGTGGCTGTAATAACCGCTGAGCCCGCCCCGGTAGTGGTAACTACACCCAGGCCGCTAACGGTGGCTGTGGCTGTATTTGACGAAGTAAACGTGAAGTAAGATGCTGAAATACCCAGCGTATCGTTTATGCCATTGGGTAAGTTAAATGATGCGCTGATACCGGTAATGGGGGTTGTAACACCTACATAAGATGTTTGCGAAATGTTTGACCCATTTAATATAACCGGTGTAGGGTTTGATATGGTGCCCAGCTTTACAAACTGCACATTATCAACCCACATGGTGTACCCTTTGCCATTGGCATCGGGGCCTGCGGCGTAGTAAAACATGCCTTTTTCACCATTTAGTTTTGAAGCATCGGGTATTGGTATTATGTATTGCTGCCAGTTGCTGTTTACAGGCACGTTGTTTAAAGCCACCTGGTATTTGTTGGCGCCAAAGTCGTTACCAAAGCCAAATACGCCAACGGTTTCTGGCCCGGAGGCTTTTGCCCAGAAAACCAGTGCATCGAAGCCGGATAAATTACGTCCGTCACTAACAAAAAATGAGCCACCGGCATAGGAGCCTGCAGGGTTGTTTTTGTCGGGCACTTCAAAACGCATGGAGGCAGCAGAGTGGCTGTAGGTTATGCTGCTGTCTACATTAAATGCTGTTGGCACGGTGCCGCCAAAAGCGGCGTATTGCAGGTTTTTGCTAAAGCCATCAATAAACACCTCGCCATTAGCGGTGTAGCCAGCCTGCTGCAGGGTGGCTAAATCTCTTTTACAACCAGTTATCAGCAATAATAAAAGCCATAAAACCGGCATTGTTGCAACAAAATTTATTGTGTTCTTTTTCATTGTATATTTTTTACTTGCCGATGTTAATTTGAATGTATGTCCTAATCTCCCACTCGTTACCATTAGGAAAACCTATGGCGTTGGGGTCTGGTACAAAATTGCCGTTAGCATCAACAGTTTTAGTTGGGTTGTACCGGTTGGAGTATTTGTCTAAGGTTCTGTAAGTCCACCTTACGCCCAACCTTGTGCCGGGCAATACAAACCAATCAGGTTTGCCCACTTCTGTTGAGAGGTCGGCCATAAACTGTAGCGGGTAGGTTTCGTTAAAGTCGCGGTGGTAATCGTACGGCCCCCAGTCGTTAACCTTAACAGCAGTGGCAAATTTTACCTTTTTGTAAATCAGCCTCAGGTCTGCTCCGTAGCGTTCAATCAACCTTGGGTCGCTGCCATTGGCCTGGCCCTGCCCGCCATACACACCCAGTATCCAGCCAAAATGCGTGGCCAGTTTAGATATGATGCGCGCTTTGGCTTCCCACAAATCATGTGCTGGTGGTGCGCCGTTAAAAGCATAAGTGGTGCGGCCATTGGCTGCAAAACCAATACCGGCATCCTGCGTGGTGGGCAGGTGGCGGTACACAAAACCGGCGCTTACGGCAAATTTGGCATCTTCTGTTCTGTCGTTATCCCAATCGTACATCCAGGTAGCGGGGGTTGGGTCGTAGGTAAACAATATTTCCCCGGCGGTCATCTTCCTGTTAATCCTCACAACAAATGGGTCATCCAATATGTTCCTTGGCCTTCCGGGCGATGGTACATCGGCAGGTATTGGCCCTTCAATAGGCGTTTGCCATAAAAAGTTGGGGGCTATCTGCAGGTTGCCTATTAAGTAGGTAAACCCAGTTAAAAAGTTATACTGGTTACCGCTGCCACAGTCTTTAAGCGACCAGCCCGTGAATGTTTTTGTATAATCCGCCCCGCCATTGGCTACCAGGCCCATAGCGGCAGACTGGGCATACCAGTTAAACCTGCCGCCTGTGTAAGTAAGCTTTATTTTTCCGCCCCAGTTGTCTTTAGACTGTATCTGGTCCTGATAAACCATATAATTGCCCTTGGTGCCGCTTACCAGTTGAAACGTTCTGCCGTTTAAAGGCTGGCCAGCCCAAATACCGCCAATATCAAAACCAAATTTTCCAATTTTTCGGTTAATGTCTATGGTAACCCTGCGTGTTTGCGGTTGCGGTATAGCTATGGAGCTTACAATGGAGGTTTGTTTATCAATATCCTCGTGGTAAATACCTGTTATGTTGAAGCCCGCCAGTTTTTTACTGTATTTAACCAGTACAGCCGGGTTGGCACCCCAGTAAAGCTGCGGGCCAAAAGCAACCTTTAACCCATCAAAAAGTTTTTTGCCCGCCATTTCAAAGCCAACAGGTGCGGCACCATTATAAATATCTATGGCCGGGCCATAATTGGCTTCTGGGTAAAGGCCAAAAAAGTCACCCTCGTAACCCCAGTGGTAATGTCCTGTTCTGTAAAACCCGGTTAAATCAAAGTACTTTTGGTTCCAGCTAAAGCTTGCCCTGTAAAGCTGCACCCTGTTTTCTGATAACAGCTGCGTGGTGCCGTTACTGCTTGTTACAGATACCGGGCGGCCACGATTTTCGTAAAATATCTCGTCAATAGGGTTTTCGGCAACATGGCCCAGCACATTAAATTGTACGTTGGCTTTTACCTGCGGTGCAGGGTTGGCATCTACCCCTACATAAAACGATTCCATGTGGTCAAAACCAAGTGCATTGGGGTATCTGGTGGTGTTGTTAGGGTCGGCAGTGGTGGGTGTGGTAATAAGGCTGCCACCGGTATTAAAGGTGGTAAACTCTGCCCGCATGTTGGATAAAGCTATTTTGCTGCTGGCATTGCTTTGCAAAGCTGCTTTATCGCCCCTGGCTTTTAAAACCAGGTTAGTAATGTTTATTTTATCAAAATAAGCATCCAGCCCGCCCGCCTGGGCTGAGTAGGGGTTAAAACTATGTGCCTCCTGTAGGGCGTAGTATGCAGCACGGGGATATAAGGTGTACAAACCCCTTTCGTCAGAAGGACCTTTGGCGCAAATGCCAAACCACTCTTCATTCATGTTATTATCGCCGGGCTTAAAATCAAAGGCATAACCACCGTTTGACCATGAGGCTGTTACATCATGCTCATCTAAATTTATGGTTTGCCCGGATTTCCACCAGCCATCGCTAAACTGAAAAGTGCAACCGCCCAAACAGTTGTTGCTTTTGCCCATTCCGGCTGCGTTGGCATAAATCTCTTTCCAGTTGGCTGTTAAATATTTTGCCTGTTGTTCCTGCTCTTCTGCGTTGGCAACTGTATTGTATGCATCTGAACCAAACTCAGAAAACATAATTGGTTTACCACACTCTTTTTTTACCCTTTCAAAAGCATCACCAAACGACATGCCCCTGTACATATTAAGCCCCAGTATATCCACCTGCTGGCACTCCTTAGTTATAATATCTAAAAACAACAGGTCGCCGTTACAAATTGCCACTGGGTGTGTTTGATCTACCGCTTTTATAGCAACAGCAGCATCGTTAAACAGGCCGTACAGGTACTTTGCGCCAATGGTTGATTTCCTGTTTTCAAAGGGTATGTTTTCTGTTTCAGCTCCGCGCCAAAAAAGGCCGTAGTTATTTTCATTACCCAGCAAAAAAAGCAGCAAGCCGGGGGTACCTTTGTACTCATCGGCCAGCGCCTTCACTTCTTTTAGCAGTAATGCTTTTACCATGGGGTTTGAGTAATCAGTATTAGGCTGCCAAACACCATTTATGGTTAACCCGTAACGGCCAAATGTGTGGTTGAGGATTGTATATATACCATAATTTTCGTATATATACTTTATCCATCTGGGTTGTATACCGGTGTAAACCCTTATGGCGTTTACGTTCATGTTTTTTAACAGGGCCATTTCGCGGTCTAAAGCTGCCCTTATGTAGTCATCCGGCTGTTGCCATATACTAAAACTAAAATTGGTGCCAATGGGGTAGTAATCCCAATTTACACCATTCACAAAAAAATCCTTCCCGTTAACCACCAGCTTAAATTGCCCCTGGTTGTTACTTACGGAAACATTTGACGGCTGGGCAATAAGCCTGCCGCAAAAAAATAAAATGATAAGGAGGAACACAGATCTTCTCATATCTAGCAGTTTTGAATTTGAGCCTAACCCTGAATTATTAAAAAGAGGTTTTGTTTAATGGCAATTGAGGCAGCATGCTTAATTTTTGGCAATAAAAATCGTTTTGTAATAAATTTCATCTGTTACTATATATCGCTTAACAAAAGTTCTACTACTCAGTTCAATGGCAAACCTGTTTTGTTTTCGGATTGGAAAAGGCATAGCATAACAACCCTTACATTAACAGGCAGATTATTTACAGCACCGTATAACCTGTAGTAATAAATCGTAAAAACTCCGGCCCATTTGGCATTGTTATCACTCTGCAATAGCCAAGCAGCTTTAAAAGCTGTACTTGTTCACTCTTTCCCCCCTTTAATATATATATCGTAAAATTAAACTGCCATAACGGGCATTTTAAAAAAAGAGGTACGTTTTTACCTCTACAAAAAATTGCAACTTATTGTAAATCAATAATTAAAAAATACTACTTCACTACTACAAAATTGCTCCCTAACTTTAGGGTATGAGATTGCTTGCCCAGCTTCTGTTAATTATTTTACCTATAAACATTCTACAAGCCCAAAATACCATTGGCTTGCCTGTAATAATAAATTACAGCAAAGTTGATTTTAAGGGAGGAAGCCAGACATGGGATATTAAGCAGGACAAAAACGGCCTGATGTATTTTGCCAATAACGAAGGGCTGATTTCATTTGATGGCACCTACTGGAAAATTTACCCGCTGCCCAACCGCACAATTGTCCGCTCGGTTGAAATTGGCAACAACAACCGGATTTATGTAGGCGGCCAGGGTGAAATGGGCTATTTTATGGCCGATGCCAACGGCTTTTTACAATACCAGTCGCTTACAGGCCTGCTGCCCAAAAACCAACAAAACTTTGCCGACATTTGGGATATTGAGATACTGGGCGAGTCGGTTTTTTTCAGGGCTACCGACCGCATCTTCCTGCTGCGTAACAACAATATTGAGGTTTTTACGCCCAACTCCGCCTGGCAGTTTTTAACCCTTGCAGGCGGCAAATTAATAGCCCAGGACCGCAAAGACGGCCTTTTTTGGTTTAGCAACAATAAGTGGGTGCCTTTTAACAACAACACCCTGCTTGCCAACGACTTTGTATCGGGCGTGGTGGCTATGGGCGGTGACAGCATGCTGGTAACAACCTTTAAACAAAAATTTTACTACATTATAAACGGCCGGCTGGCGGAAACCAGAGCATACCCTACCCTTGGGGGCAGCACCAATATTTATAAAACGGAGAAAATAAACCCCTCCACATTTGTAGTTGGTACCACTGCCCAGGGCTGTTTAATGATGGATTTTAACGGCAACATCATTCAAAAAATATCGCAGGCCGAGGGGTTGCAAAACAACAATGTATTGTGCGTGTTTTTAGACAAAGACAATAACCTGTGGGCCGGGCTAAACAACGGCATCAGCTTTATTGAAACCAACTCCGCCATACAGTTTATCAACCCCGGCAAAAGCAGCGCCCTCTCGGGGTTTTCATCACGTATATATAATAACAACCTTTACATAGGCACCTCCGATGGGGCCTACGTGGTACCGGTTACTGCAACCAGCGGCGATATTAGCTTTACCAAAGCCGACTTTGGCCTTATTACCAACAGTAACGGCCAGGTTTGGCGGCTTGATGAGGTAAACGGCAAACTGCTGATGGGGCACAACAACGGCACATACATTATTAACAACAATACAGCGGCCAGCATAAGTGCTGACCCATCGTGGGTGTTTTTGCCTATGAGTGCCGTACTGCCCTCCAAAAATATTCTGGCGGGTACCTACACTGGCCTAAAAATGCTGGACTTTAACAATAATAAGTTTACCGATCTCGGCAACCTGGAAGGCATTTATGAATCGTTACGCTTTTTAACACTGGACAACGATAATACCATTTGGGCCTCTCACCCGTACAGGGGTATCTACAAACTGGAGCTGTCCAAAGACCAAAAAAAATACGCTGCACACCTGTACACCGATAAAGATGGCCTGCCATCGGCCATTAACAACCAAGTGTTTAATATTAAAAACACCGTGGTGTTTGCCACCCAAAAAGGCGCCTACGAATTTGACAGAAACCTGGGCAGGTTTAAACCATCCCCTTTTTTACAACCCATATTTGGCGATATGGAATTGCGCTACCTTGTAGAAGATGAGCAGGGCAATATTTGGTTTTGCAGCGGTAAAAAAATAGGCGTGGCACATTACAACGGCCCTTCAGCCGAAAAAAAATACACCCTCAGGTTTTTTCCCGAGCTAACAGGCAAGATATTGTCTGGTTTCGAGAATGTGTACCCCTACAACCCACAAAACGTATTTATAGGGTCAGAAAAAGGCATTATCCACCTCAACTACCAGCAATATATAAAAGGGGCTAAAAAAATAACCCTTTCGTTCGGCAACATTAAAGCGGTGTCTAATACAGACAGCACCATTTTTGGGGGATATTTTACCGAAGCCGCCAATACCCAGTTTAAACAAAATGAACGCGATGTGCTGCGTTTTCCTAAAAGTTATAACTCATTTCATTTTGAGTACAGTTCGCCCTCCTACAGCTCGCAAAGCAATATTGAGTACAGTTACAAGCTGGAAGGGTACGATAAAAACTGGAGCGCCTGGGGTTCAAAAACAGAAAAGGATTACACCAACCTGCCCGATGGCAGGTACAGCTTTATGGTAAAAGCCCACGATAATCTGGCCAACGAATCGAGCACTATTGTTTACACCTTTATAATAAAACCACCTTTTTATAAAACCATTTGGGCCTATATTTTTTACCTGCTGCTGGTGGTATTGCTAATTTATGCCGTAAAAAAATGGCAGCAGCACAGCTTATACCTGCAGCAGCTGCAGTACGAGGAAAAACAAAAACAAATTATAGCCCTGCATAACCTTGAAATAGAGAAAAACGAAAAGGCGATAATTAAACTGCAGAATGAAAAACTGGCCAACGAAGTATTTTTGAAGAAAAAGGAGCTGGCGGATGCAAGCATGCACCTTATTGAGAGAGAGGATGCACTGGCCCGCGTTAAAGACGAATTACAAAAGCTTTATAAAAAAACAGGCCATAACCACGATATAAAAAACGCTCTGCAATTAATAACGGGGCTTGAAAAAAGCAAGGCCGATTGGGACCAGTTTGCATCGCACTTTGACGAAATAAACAACGATTTTACCAAGAAACTAAAAGCAAAGTTTTCAGACCTTACACACTCCGACCTTAAAGTGTGTGTGTACCTGCAACTAAACCTTTCCTCCAAGGAGATTGCTCAACTGATGAACATTACTGTAAGAGGTGTTGAAATGAGCCGTTACAGAATACGAAAAAAACTACAGATACCCACCGAAGAAACTTTGACAGATTTTTTAAATAAGATTATTTAGGCTGTCTTGGCTTGTTGAAAGTTTGATTGCCAGGCTGATCAACGAGGTGTAATGATGTTACTCCTTCCCATACATATCACAAGGGCTTATTATGGGCACTTGTAATAACCCTAAACGGTGAAATTTTATAGCAAACCATATCTTAGTAATAGCTTAATACACCTAAAAACAAATGCCTCTAATTTTCCAAAAAAGAGTTGACAAGAAAGTCAAGGCTTTAAAAGGACTTTAGCCATAAGCTCATTTTTTGTTCTATCTGCTCGAAAAGACGTAAAAAACAAGGCGATAATGACTAAATGAGTAAAATAACTTACACCCCAAAAGTTTTGGCTTAAGTCCTAAAAACATGAGGACAATAACATCACATCACATTTTATAACTACCCCCACGGCATACCTATACCGTGGGGGGCCAAAGTTAATAATTGTCGTTGGCTATTCCCATCCGCCGCCTAGGCTCCTGTATAAATCTATGCTGGCGGCAAACAGTGCTTTTTTGCCTATAATCACTTCCAGTTCTGCATCAAGCACTCCTTTTTGTGCGGTTATCACCTCTAAGTAGCTGGCGGCACCGTTAAGGTAAAGCTCGTTGGCGGTGGTAACGGCGTTAAACAGCACAGAAGCCTCATCCTGCTTTAGCTGATAAAACTTTTTATAATTATCAAGGGCCTGCAGGTTGGTTACCACCTCGTTAAAACCCTGCAGAATATGCTTTTGATAATTATATGCAGCGGTTGCCTGCTCTGCACTGGCAATAGCAAAACCGGCTTTTAGCTGGTATTTGTTAAGCAGTGGTGCGGTTAGTCCGCCAAGGGCACCGTATACCACCGAGCCTGGCGAAAACATAAGCGATGGGGTAAACGCATTTAATGCCAGGTACGGTGTAATGGTAAACGATGGCAAAAACGCTTTGCGTGCGGCCTGGGTATTGGCCCTGGTGGCAATAAGTTCCAGTTCAGCTTCCTGTATATCGGCCCTGCGGGCTAACATACCAGATGGTATGCCTGCCTGTACCTGTTGCGGCAATGCCAGTTTGGTAATGGAAGCACTGCGGGTAACAGGTTGCGGGTAACGACCCAGCAACACATTCAGTGCATTTTCAATGCTGGCTATATTCTGCCGTATTTCATACTCAAACCCGCGCGTGTGCAGCAACTGTGCGTTAAACTGCTGTACGGCCAGTTCAGTAGCGCGGCCGCCTTCTTTTTGCGCTTTAACAATATCAAGTGCCTTTTCCTGTAGCTGTATATTGCGGCGTACAATTTCAAGGTTATCGTCCTGCGCAACAAGGTCGTAATAAAGCCGGGCCACTTCTGCTACAAGCTGGGTAGTTACCCATTGCCTGCCTTTTTGCGATGCCAGGTAACGCGCATAAGCAGCTTTTTTCCGGTTTTTAAGTTTAGCCCACACATCTATTTCCCATGAGCTGCGCAGACCCAGGAACATATCTGTAGTGGGGTTGGTGGGTATATGCTGGTCTTTATCAATATTCTGAGACAAGTTGGTATCATAGTTACCCACGCCATTCATGGTATAGTCTCCGTATTTATCCGCCGCAGCAGAAAGCACCGCATCAACCGACGGTAAAAAAGCCCCTTCGCTTATGCGCACGCCTGCCTTTGCCGTTAGTACCCTTTGCAGGGCCACTTTAACATCAAGGTTGTTTTGTACAGCCGTATCAATAAGCTTTACTAAGTTGGCATCAGTAAAAAACATTCTCCACTTAATATCTGCTATGGTGGTGGTATCGGCCTGGCCATTAAATGTTTGTGGTGCCGCTGGTAGTTTTTCCTCTTCAGGTAAACGTACGGTAGCGCAGCCCTGCAGTATTATTGCTGCAAGGCCGCACAAGTAAATAGTTGATTTTATTATGTTAATCATCTTACTGTTTCGGTTTATTTATAAGGAAGAGGATGTAGGGGGTGCGGGTTATGGTCCTGTATCTGCTCCGACACCTCCTCAGAAAAGGGCTGGTGTTCGTGGTTTTTATAGTTCTTCCCCTCGGCCAACTTTGCAAATATTACGTACAGGCCGGGTATAAGCACCACCCCAAACAAAGTGCCGGACAGCATACCAAACGCGGCGGCCGTACCAATAGAACGGTTTCCCAAAGCACCAGCGCCAGAGGCAATACACAAAGGAATAAGCCCTGCTATAAACGCAAACGACGTCATTAAAATAGGCCGCAACCTGGATACTGCACCTTGTTTGGCCGCCTCAAGTATGGAGAGCCCCTCGTTGCGCCGCAATATGGCAAACTCAACAATTAAAATGGCATTTTTGCCAAGCAGGCCAATCAACATAACCAGTGCAACCTGTGCGTAAATATTGTTCTCCAGGCCAAGCAGTTTTAAGCCAAGAAAGGCCCCGAACACCCCGGTTGGCAGAGAAAGGATAACCGGCAGTGGCAGCAAAAAGCTTTCGTACTGGGCGGCAAGCAACAGGTACACAAAAACAAGACAAATAATAAATATGTATATAGCCTGGTTGCCGCTTAGTATCTGCTCCCTCGTCATACCACTCCACTCGTAACTAAAGCCGCGTGGCAATTTTTCTTTTGCGAGTTTTTCAACGGCGGCTATCGCCTCGCCACTACTGTGGCCTGCGGCAGCATCGCCGTTAATAAGTGCAGCGTTGTACATGTTGTAGCGGGTTAACTGCTCCGGCCCGTACACCCTTTCCAGCGAAATAAAAGTTGAGTAAGGCACCTGTTCGCCCTTATCGTTTTTTACAAAAAGGTTTAGTATATCCTCCGGCTTGGTGCGGTAATTGGGGTAAGCCTGTACCATTACCTTATACATTTGGCCAAACCGTATAAAGTTGGTGGCATAAAAGCTGCCCAGTAAGGTTTGCAGGGTACTCATGGCATTATCAACCGTTACCCCTTTTTTAGCCGCCATATCCTGGTCAACATGTATCATATATTGCGGAAACGATGGGTCGAAGCCGGTAAAAGCACTGCTCAAAACAGGGTTGCTTTTCATGGCCTCCACCAGGCTGTTGGTAACCTTAGCCGTTTGCTGCAGGTTACCGCTGCCGGTTTTATCCAATATCCTTAATTCAAAACCACTGCTGTTACCAAAACCAGGCACTGTTGGCGGTGGCAAAAACTCAATGCTGGCATCGTGTATGTTTTTGGTTTGCTCCTGCAGTTTTTTAATCAGTTCGTTTACTGATTCTTTTCTCTCCTCCCAGCCTTTAAGGTTTATCATGGCCATACCGTAGGATGCGCCTGCCACCTCGGTAACCAGGCTGTAACCCGCCAGTACCGATACGTTTTCAACCGCATCCATTTTTGCAGCCGTTTTCTGCACCTCATCCAGCACTTTTTCGGTACGCTCCACCGTTGAGCCAGAGGGGGTTGTTACGTTTACATAAATCATACCCTGGTCTTCGGTAGGTATAAAACCACCGGGCAAAACGGCACCGGCGCCCCAGGTGGCTGCAAAAAATACCAGCAGCATAACAATGATTACCATTTTACGCCCGGCTACAAAGCCCACCAGTTTAGCATATTTTTTTTCGGTGGCATCGTAACTTTTATTAAAGGCACCGTAAAAACGTTGCAGCAGGTTTTTCTTTTTAACCGGCGTATGCTTTAGCATAAGCGCGCAAAGGGCTGGCGTTAATGTAAGCGCATTGATACCGGATATAACGATGGCGATGGCCAACGTTAATGAAAACTGGCGGTAAAACACGCCTACCGGCCCCGAAAGGAATGCCACTGGTACAAAAACCGCCGACATTACCAGGGTTATGGCGAGTATGGCCCCGCTTATTTCCTTCATGGCCTCAACGGTAGCTTCCATGGCAGGCAGGTGGTGTACCGTCATTTTTACGTGTACCGCCTCCACCACCACTATGGCATTATCCACCACTATGCCTATTGCCAGCACCAATGCAAAAAGCGTTAACAGGTTGATGGAAAAGCCCATTACCTGCATAAAGCATAGTGTGCCTATCAGTGCCACCGGCACAGCCAGTGCAGGGATGAGGGTGGAACGAAAATCCTGCAGAAAGATGAATACCACCACAAACACCAGCAAAAATGCCTCAAACAGGGTGCGGATAACTTCGTGAATGGAAGCATCTAAAAACCGGGAAACATCATAGGCAAAATTGTACACCATGCCAGGCGGGAAGGAGGTTTCCTTAAGCTCGGCCATGCGTTGCTTTACATTCTGTATTACTTCCCTGGCATTTGATCCGGGCCTTTGTTTAAGCATGATGGAAGCCGATGGCCTGCCATCCGTTTTTGACACCATGCCGTAGGTTAATGCGCCAAACTCAATATCGGCAATGTCTTTTATCCTTAGTACAGAGCCTTCGCTATCGGCTCTGATTACAATATTCTCGTATTGCTTGGGTTCAAAAAACTTGCCCGTGTATTTTAGTACATACTGCATAGCCCGGGCCTCTCTGCCACTGCTCTCACCGGTTTTGCCGGGTGCGGCCTCTACGTTTTGGGCACGTAAGGCATCGATTACCTCCTGTGCAGATACATTGTAGGCCACCATCCTGTCGGGCTTAAGCCATACGCGCATGGAGTATTCGCGGCTGCCCATTATTTCGGCAAAGCCAACGCCTTCAATCCTTTTAAGCTCCTGCAGTACATTAATATCGGCAAAATTGTAAATAAACTTCTCGTCTGCGGTGCTGTCATCACTCATAATATTAAGGTACAGCAGCATACTGTTTACTTCTTTTTCGGTAGTAACCCCGGCTTTAATTACTTCCTCGGGCAGTTCATCCAAAACCGTAGTTACACGGTTTTGAACGTTTACTGCGGCCTGGTCGGGGTCGGTACCAACCTTAAAGGAAATAGAGATGAGGGTTGTGCCATTGTTACTGGATACCGAGTTCATGTAGGTCATGCCCGGCACCCCGTTAATGGCTCTTTCTAAAGGTGTTGCAACGGCCTTGGCACAAACTTCGGCGTTTGCGCCAGTGTATTTTGCTGTTACGGTTACTGATGGCGGCACTATATCGGGAAACTGTGTTACCGGTAGTGTAAACAGCGCCAGCAGGCCCAGCAAGGTTATTATTAACGATATTACAAGAGACAGTACAGGTCTCCTGATAAATGATTCAACCATAAATTTTTAGTGGAGTTTATATGTGTACACAATCCGGTTACAAAATTTACCGGTGTTTGCTGCTGCACAATGCGTGGTTACCGTAATACAACCAGGCTATCGGCATTGGCCAGCCTTGGTTTAATTACTGCACCATCGCGTATGTTCTGTACGCCCTCGTACACTATTACATCGCCCGCGCTAATGCCTGACTGTACGATGTAGTACTGGTCAATACGCGTTTTGGGTATAAAACTGCGCATCCTGGCTACATTGTTTTTATCCACTAAAAAAACATAGTTTTTGTCCTGTATCTCGAAAACGGATTTTTGAGGAATGAGTATAACATTGTCCTCCTCGGTTGTTAAACGCACTTTGCCCGAAGCTCCGTGCTTCAACAACTTCTCCGGGTTGGAGAACCTCGCCCTGAAGGCTATAGAACCGGTATTATTGTCAAACTGCCCGTCCAGCGTTTCAATTTTACCACGATAAGCATATTTACTGCCATCGGAAAGTATTAAATCTATCACATTGTTTTGTGCATGAGGGTCCTTGCTAATGGCTTTCTCGTATTGCAGGTACTCGTTTTCCGATACGTTAAAGTAGGCGTATATCTCGTGTATGTCTGATATGGTGGTAAGCAGTGTGCCCTGGTCAATAAGGCTGCCTGTTTTAAGCGGAATGCGGTCTATCACTCCATCAAAAGGCGATAAAATATAAGTAAAGGATAGTTTTGTTTCTGCATTTGTTTGTTCGGCCCTGGCTTCATCAATTTTTGCCAGTGCCGCTTTAAGTTTTGCTTCGGCCAGTTCAAGCTCCGACCTAGTTATTACGTTTTTTTCAACCAGTATTTTGGTGCGCCCGGCCTCCAGCTCGGCACCCTTGGCTTCGGCAATAGCACTTGTAACATTGGCTTTGGCTTTTGCCAGCTCTGTTACATATTCCTGGTCGTTTATTTTGAAAAGTGGCTGGCCTTTTTTAACGGTTTGGCCTTCATCAACAAAAATCGCTTCTAAAAACCCTTGTACACGGCCCCTTATTTCAACATTTTTAACAGCCTGTATATCAGTAACATAATCCCTGTAAAGCACCGTATCTTTTTGCGAAAGTTTTACCACGGGCAGTTCTGCCGGGGTATTTTTATTATCTGTACTGCCGTTTGCGGTACAGCCTGCTGTAAACAGCATTAGTGGTAATATATACCGTGTAACCTTCATTTCTGTTGCATTTATTAGTTTTCAAGTGCCTGGTGTTGTAAAACCCCTTTAGTTAAGTTATTAAATTGCAAAGCCCTGCCAAATGCACATAACAAGCATGTAAACAGCAATCGCAGGTGTTTGAAATTTGACAGGAAGCTTATTATAATGGGGGTTAAAACGGGGTAAGCCTGAAAAGATAATTGTAATGCGGCGGAAGTGAAAACTGCCGTGTATTATAGCCCGTATAGTTTAGCACGGCCACAACCGGAACATCAACAACCGGTTTGATTGGCGCTACAGAAAAAAGCGTTGTGGTGTGGGTATCTGCCTGTTTGTATGCCTCGCTATAAACATCGCAAAAACAGTCGGTGTCGGTATTGCTGTTACTGGAATCAT
>CAZRDD010000069.1:0-886 GCA_964598675.1 uncultured Parafilimonas sp. | reverse complement strand
GAATCATCATCCAAATCCATCACTTCCTGAAGAAGAAGCTCGGCTACCGTTAACGGGCGGGATTTGCCGTTATCGCCCTGCATGTGTGTATACCCGGCACGCACACAGCACCGCCCGGGCAGCATTGTAAGCATGTTTATACAACAGCAGAGTAATAAATAACAAATTCCTTTTTTAAACATCGTGATGATATTTGTTTAATTCAATTTCCTCATCACATGGCTGGCATCGTTAATACCGTTATTTGAAGGGGCTAAAATAGTGAACAAATACCCCCAACCTGCATAAAAATAGTTAATTTTCGGTAAGAAGGTACTTGCAGCAGGTAACAAAAAGCAGATTTTTTGAGATGCAGTAGCTGGTTTGGCCATACCCGCCACCGGGTTTGTTGTTTTTTCGCCTTTAATTACAATACGGGTTTTTGTACAGGCAAATTAATTTTAACGGTTGTGCCACCCACATCGGTAAGCCATTCAATGGCTCCGCCCAACAGTTTAATACGGTGTTTCATACTCATTATGCCCATACCATTTTTGGCTACAACGGCGGGGTCAAAACCCGGGCCATTGTCCCATAGGGTTAGGTATACATTGTTTTCGCCCAATACTATGGATAAGCCGATGCACGTAGCATTGGCATGCCTTACGGCATTTTGCAGCGCCTCCTGCATTACCCTGAAAAGCATTACCTGTTGTTGGGGTTCAAGGGGCAGTTGATAACTGTTGGTGGTAAACTGCACCTCAAAGTGCCGGGCTTCGCTCAGGCGGTTAAACTCCCTTTGCAGGTTTTCAACCACATTAAACTGGTGCAGCCACTCGCTGTTGAGCGATTTAGAAAGAGAGCGGATATCCTGTATGGCCTTGCCCAATATTTCCGACGCTGTTTT
>CAZRDD010000068.1:0-15519 GCA_964598675.1 uncultured Parafilimonas sp. | reverse complement strand
GTTTACCTATGTATCTATCATTCTATGTGGTGAAAATATCCGCATCAATCGCCGGTAAACCCACAAGCATACCAGCGGCCTTGCAGTGCCCGCCCGCCAATTATTTTCCGCCATCCACCCCTTATTAAATGCCAACTGTTAGCCCGGCTGCCTACCATCCACGCTTTGCCGTTACTTTAGCAGCCTCGGGCGGCCAAATAACGTTACCGTAATGGTATGTTTACCTGCGTTACAGGTTATTGGTAAAAGCCTTATTAAACCATAATGAAAAAGTTGTTACATAACACATTGTGCGTTGCCCTTGTACTTATTACTGCGGCCACGGCCAATGCACAAACCGGTACATTTACGGCCACGTTTACGCCTGCGGGCACAGGCAAGCCTGTTACCATAACGTTTACAAGGCCACAGTTTGCATTTAACAATGCCAACGGGTACTGGTTTATTAACCCGCACAACGGCGACAGGCATATAAACCTGCAGCCCGATGCCGGTTACGGCAATGCCGATGCGGGTTTTATAAACCTTACCGGCCCCGGTAATGATTTTACTTTTTACGAGGGCGGCGGTAACGACAGTAATTCGCTAACCCTGCAAACACCGGGTGTTGTTATTGATGCGCCCCGTTACAACGGCCGCAGCAACAGCAACACGCCGCTGCACGTGCATTTTGAAGTGTTTACCGCCAGCGAGGTATCGTTTACCTTATCTGGCACTGCAAAGCTTACCCGCGCCCAGGGTTACGATGAGCCCCTGACCGGTACCATAACCGGCAGCGGCCATTTTTACCGTCAGCCTGGCTATACCCGCAGCGACAGTATGCCCAACTGCACCTGCGACCCCACCATTTACGGCTATGTATACGATGAGGAAAACAATGCACGCACCGCCAGTGCCTGCGAAAATGCGCTGAGCAATAAAGTGTTTGATGCGGTGCAAAAAGCAATGGAGCCTTTGTTTACAAAAGTTAATTATACCGGTGCCGAAAAGCCCTACCCGGCCGGCACGGTAAGCGTAACGGTATTGCCACAGCATGTTGATATTACCGGCCCGCCAAAGCAACGGCCTTTTTGTGTGGAAGATTACCGGTACAACCGCCTGGTGGCCCTTGCTGCCGAACAGGCAATTGCTACTAACGAGGATGGGTACGGCGTGCGGCTGATAAGGATACCCACCACCGGGGAGCTAAACCCCGGCCCGGCCAACGGGTTAAACACGCCACAAAAAATGGCCCAGGTGCTCGACTCGCTGATGAAGCTGCTGCAGGCCAAAAAAATATCGTACGAAGCGTTTGGTAACGCCACCAAAGCCCTGGCCGATAACCCGGATGTTGTTAAAGCCAATGCGGATTTTAAGTTAACCCAAATGGAAACCAATTTAAATGTTACCGTGCTTATTAACCCCGTGGATAATGAAGCGCTGCTGGTTAAGCTGGGCGATAAAGCCCATACCGTTGTACAGCACAATATACCCGGTGCGGCATTTGAAATATTTTCGCCCGGCGCAAAAGATAGTGATGGCGATTGGATACCCCACCGCATGAATATTTACGTTGGTAAATACAGCAAGCCTGTGCCTGGCCCGTCTGGTGGCGGGTACGATGCTGAACTGGTAAAGGCCATGTACCCCGCCAAAGGCAACAAGCTTACGGTGTATAATGTTGTGGTGCGGCTGGAAGGGGGAAAAGCGTTGCTGGATAAAGCCGTTGCCAGCATAAATTTTGAGGCACTGCTGCAACTGGTAAATAAACAATAACAACCTGCCCGGCGGCGAGCACTGCTGTGCACAGGCGTAATAAAAGCCTTGCTGCCCCCGGTTGGTTAACCGTTAAAAAAGCCTCCAAATCATTTTACCCGCGCATTTAAATTTACACTACATTTCCATAAAATTTCAACTATGGATTTGCTTTCACACTATGGATGGATAGTTTTAGTGGTATTCATCTTTTTTAGTGGCCTGGTAACCGTTAACCAGGGCTATATTGCTGTAATAACCATGTTTGGTAAATACCAGCGCATACTAAGGCCAGGCCTGCGGTTTAAACTGCCGGTGCTTGAGGCGGTGTATAAACGCATCAGTATTCAAAACCGCTCGGTTGAGCTGGAGTTTCAGGCCGTAACGCTGGACCAGGCAAATGTGTACTTTAAAGCCATGCTGCTGTACGCCGTACAAAACGAGGATGAACAAACCGTTAAAAAAGTAGCCTTTAAGTTTATTAGCGATAAAGACCTTATGCAGGCCATGATACGCACCATAGAAGGCTCCATACGCGCCTTTGTGGCCACTAAAAGGCAGGCGGAAATATTACTGCTGCGCAAGGATATTGTGGAGTATGTAAAAGAACAGATTGACCATACCCTTGAGGAATGGGGCTACCACCTGCAGGACCTGCAGATAAACGATATTACTTTTGACCAGGCCGTTATGGAAAGCATGAGCAAGGTAGTGGCCAGCAATAACCTTAAAGCCGCTGCCGAAAACGAAGGCCAGGCCCTGCTGATTACCAAAACCAAGGCTGCTGAAGCAGAAGGTAACGCCATTAAAATTTCCGCCGAGGCCGAAAAAGAAGCCGCACGCCTGCGTGGCCAGGGCGTGGCGCTGTTTAGGGAAGAAGTTGCCCGTGGTATGAGCCAGGCCGCCGAGCAGATGAAGCAGGCCAACCTTGATACCAACGTAATTTTGTTCAGCATGTGGACGGAAGCCATTAAAAACTTTGCCGAAGCAGGCAAAGGCAACGTAATCTTTCTTGATGGCAGCCCAGAAGGCATGGAAAAACAAATGAAACAAATCATCGCCATGACCAAGATTGACCAGAACAAAGCACAGGGCATAAAATAAGCCTGCCTGCTGGCGTTTAACATACGTAAGTTTTTATCAACGGCTGTGCAGGTATTGCATAGCCGTTGGTGGTTTTGGGGGGAGATGGATTTAGAACTGTTGGGGCTGAACTGTAACAAAACCCAAGGAATATCCTTAATGCGAAACGATGAAATGCGCTTGCACACTTTTCTTACTTTTAGTAAACGATTAGACGGATGATTGGCTGCGGTGGTAGGTGCCAATGGGAGGTTGGCTACTATCGCACGTCCATTGAGCCGCTAACGCTAAACTCCCATTAGAACGAAGCTTTTTTATTCTTAACTAAAACCTAGGGGGCCGGGAAAAAAAGATGATGAACATTAGTTTTGATGACGCTAAAAGAATAGTAAGTGAACGGCTTAAACAAATAAGCAATAAAATTGGCTTGGATGTGATATTGATAGAAAACAAAACTATTGAAAAGGATTACTATTGGGTTTTCTTTTATAACTCAAAACGCTATATAGAAACAGGAAATATGTCCTACACCTTGGCTGGGAACGGTCCAATAATTATTGACAAAATTTATGGTGGAATTTATAAAACAGGCACCGCACATTTGGTTGATTATTATCTCAAAGAGTTTGAGGAAAGATATTTGCCTGTTATCATAAAGAGATAAATAAGTGCCACGTTAACCAAAATTGAATAAAATGAAACCAGCCATTAAAATAATCTTGTTTTGCGTTCAATTTTTTTTGGGCCTGAGTATTGTAAAGTGCCAGGTAAATAATTTGTCAATTGGGGCTGCTAAAGAACTGAACACCATTGATTCAAACGAAATGGATTTGAAAACCATCCTACCAGCAGTTAGAAATTTAATCAGGCAAAAAATCAATAAAAAGGACTCCGTTTTTTATTCAGAAATAAATAAAGGCCTTAAGGATTTGGATTATTTCAATATCTATAAAAAGGACTCTGTTTATCCCTTAAATATTTCATCGGAAATTTTTTCAATAATTCCATTGAGTTACTATCACGAAATTGAGCGAAACGATTCACCTGAATATAAGTCTACGTACACATTTTTGGTTACTATGCCAATAATGAATAGTCATCATTTGGTGAAAGAAATGGGGTCGCTGAATTTTGTTATTGTAGTGTTAAACAAGGAGACGTTTGATGACGAAGAATTTAGCCATTATTTATCTGGTTATACTTACAATGATTATTCAACAGATCCCAAACCCTGGCGGAAGTTTAAAAGTTTTAAAAGATATATTTTTGCAGAAAAAATAACCCACCTGGCAATTCAACAGGCTAACCCTGAATTTAGCCAATAAGCTATTGGATACACCTGCTGCGTAGCGTTCAACAAAAACATGAGGCCGGGTAGGCTTTTCAGAGTGATGCCGCGCTAACGCGTAGGATAGTGGGGTGTTGTAAGGATATATTTTTCCCGACCTTCCAATATTAAAACTGCGATATGAAAATAAGGTTAATAGTGCCTGTGATAATAATTTTAAGCATACTTTCCTGTAGCGGCAGCAGCATTGACATGATGACATCCAACGGTCTGGTTGCGGATAATTTAGGGTTTAAAACTTTAATGTTTTTAAATAGCGACACAGGTTTTATTGCAGGCAGTTCTGACAAGGTGATTCCTAACCCGGATTTTCCTAAGAAAGACAGCAACCAGTTTGCTTTTACAAGCCGAACAGCTTTATTGTGTAAAACAATTGATGGCGGCAAAACATGGATAAAGACAGATTTTGGGAAAGGGTATTTCACTAATATTGTCAGAAATAAGAATGTTGTTTTTGCTTGTAAATCAAGTGAAGACCGCTCCCATGTTTTTGTGTATTCCTCTAATGATGTTGGTATCACATGGGAAGAAAAGACATCTTTTCCAAGTAATTTATATGGCCTTTTTTTTGGCAATGATTTTATTTTAGCTATTTGCTCAGATAATAAGATGAGTTCTTTAATTTATACTTCAAAAGATAATGGGGAAAGCTGGGTAAAATCTGTTTCAAAATTGCCAGTATATGATGCGATAATGAAAGGGCAAAAGCTACTTTATCTTTCTTCCAATATCAGCGATAAGTACAGAAAAAATTTACTTGTAGAATATAATGCAAGTGACAGTACAAATAATATTGTTGAGTTACCACAAAGGTTTGATTGTTATTTTCTTACCAACCACAATAATGAGAGTAAGTTTATCGGAATCAAGGAGGGTTATGTTACAGTGTATTCTTTAGATAATGATAAGCACATTAAATTTGAATATTCATATTTAAAAGATACAACGTATTTTCCAGTTGGATATTATAATAATAAGGGTGAGGAATGGATTGTAGCTGCGAAGCGTAACGAACATGATGTATCATACAGAATCCTCGAGACAAAAGACAGAGGCAAAAATTGGGAAACTATTCATTTTGACAAAGAGACATCAATTGAGCCATTTTGTTTTTTGAATAACAATGGCAAAGTTAAAGCCTGGTTTTATTCCGGTTTTGGTCAGTTCCAGATGTTACAATAAAGGGTCAAGAAAATTAAAGCCAACGGAGTTGCAGTAGCCCCCCTGACCGGCAGCATGCTGCCGCAGGCCTCCTTTTGTAGCGTTCATGCGTATTGCTGGTGTATAAAATATTGTGGCGTGGTTTGGCTTTAAGGTTTCGGTATTTGGCCATACAACACTTATATTAAGGGATAAGCAGCAGTAAGTTGTAAAATAGGCAGTAAGCCTTTTGCCCCTTTGTAATCGAGTATACTGCTTATCAGGTATCTTTGGTAACGGTTGGGTTAGCTTTATGCCCTTTGGCCTTCGGCAGCACGTGCCGGTGACACACTGGCCTTTATAAAACATCCTAAGAGCGCTTCGCTAAAGCTGAGGATAGCGGGGGTAAGAGACTACTCTAAGGCAAACACACACCTTTACATCAGACGTTTATATCCCAATAAAAAAGTAAAACTTGAATACAATACCTTTAAATCAATTTGAAAAACTTGTGCTTAAGCATTTTTCGTACTTAGAAAGCCAGTATGGGTACGCTAATAAAGAATCAGAGTATATACCATATATGTATTATGTAAAATATTTGAAGAATGATCTGATGGTAAGAATAGGGTTGGCTTGCAGGCATAATTTCATAGAGATATTTATTTTCAATAAAGTTAACTTATATGCTCCAACATCTCAGGACCAGAAACATTCTATTAGCTTACAACAGCTGATTCACTTAAAGAATAAAGAATTATTTTCAGATGACTCCCAATATGAGAATTTGATGCCATCGAGAATCAGTTTTGATGAGTCAATAAAAATTTTTTCCGACTTGTTAAAAGACTATGCAGAGGATATTTTGAAAGGAGTAAAATGGATAAGTCAGGATACTTTGTAAAGTTTGGTAAGCTCATAATATCCTTTACTTTTTTTGAAATGTCAGGCAATGTTTATATGGCATAATTCAAGGAGGTTATGATTGGAATATTAAGTTTTAGTAGTTTTTTAAGACCCTATGCTCTCCAAAGTGACGCTTCGCTAACTTAGGATAGCAGTAGGTATATATCCTTATTCCCAAAAAAAAATACTCATATGCGTCTCCCAATTATTGTTTTATCGTGTCTTTTTATCGCAATGATAATGATTATATACAATCACTATAAAGTAGATGACATGGTTGCTGCCCTGAAGGATAAAGATGCTGTTACAAGGGTTGATATTTCAATTTATTGTCCAGCAACATCAAGGGAAATTGTGTTGACCGATAAACAGTTGCTCGACACATTTGGCAAAGCGTTGATGCAGATGAAAGAAACAGATGTAATACAGGGCGGCGCATATACGCTGTTTGCCAAGGTTATTGTTTATAAGAAAAACAAAGAGGTGGAGTTTTTTGTACAGGAGTCGCCATACAATGGCTGGATGATCATCGTTTTTAACAGGTCGTACGAAAGTAATTTTATTTTTAACCTGGTTAGAGGCTACTGCCGGCAGTAGTATCTAACGGTTGTTAAGTATCCCCCTCCCCTCAAATTTTCATCAACCCAAAACTCACCCACGCTCCCCCCAACAAACAAGGCCCACCTATCCGTTTTTTTACTAATTTGTAGCTTGTTTTGCAATGCCGGTAATTGCAGGCGGTTGTTCACCCTAAAAAACATGCACCCCCGCTCAACCAACAGGCTTATATAACCCGGCAGGGTGGGGCAGGGGCCAACAGCTTTGCCCATCCACTAAAATAACGTTTACGTATGAAAAAAATATTGCTCCCGCTTGTTGCCTTTGCCCTGGTTACCCACTTGTATGCACAGCCTAAAAAACGGGCAGACTGCTTTTTCGGCATCCACATGGATTTTCACGCTGGCTTTGCCGATAACCAGATAGGCCAAACGTTTACGGCCGCCACTATTGACTCGTTTTTAACCATCGTTAAGCCCGATTTTATACAGGTAGATTGCAAAGGCCACCCCGGCTACAGCAGCTACCCCACCAAAGTGGGCAGCCAAACCGGCGGCTATACCAAAGATATTTTAAAAATCTGGCGCCAGGTTACCGCCAAACACAATGTGGCCCTGTACGTACACTACTCCGGCCTTAAGGATATTAAGGCCATGCACGACCACCCCAATTGGGCACGCCTGTCCGCCGACGGCAGCCGCGACCCCGAAAATGCCGCCTATTTTGGTGGCTACGCCGACTCGCTGCTGATACCACAGCTAAAAGAAATTTCGGACTACGGCGTTAACGGTGCCTGGATTGACGGCGAATGTTGGGCCACCTACCCCGATTACTCGCCCCAACTGCTGCAACAGTTCAGGCAGCAAACAGGTATAACCACGGTGCCCACCCAGGAGAGCGACCCCCACTACAACACCTTTATAAACTTTAACCGCTGGGCCTTTCGCCAGTACCTGCGCAAGTATATCAATGCTATACACGCCTATAACCCCGGTTTTCAAATCACCAGCAACTGGTCGTTCTCCTCCCTTATGCCCGAGCCGGTGGATGTGGATGTTGATTACCTCTCCGGCGATGTGGCGGGCCAAAACTGCGTGTACAATGCCGCCTTCCAAGCCAGGTGCCTTGCGCTGCAGGGCAAACCGTGGGACCTTATGTCGTGGGGGTTCTCCTACTCCTTCGATGGTGAAGGGGGCATTGCGGGGCCAAAATCGCTGGTGCAGCTGCAGCAGGAAGCCGCCGAGGTTACCGCTATGGGTGGCGGCTACCAAAGCTATTTTACCCAAAACCGCGACGGCTCCATAAAGCCCTGGTACTTTCCGCTGATGGCGCAACTGGGCAGCTTTTGCCGCGCACGCCAGCCTTTTTGCAAAGGTGCCGAAGCCATACCGCAAATAGGGCTGCTGTACTCCACCCACAGCATGCGCACCCAAACCAACCAGGTATACGGCTGGAACGTTAAACAACTGGAAGGCAACCTGGCCATGCTGATGGATGGCCAGCACAATGTGGAGATACTGATGGACCACCAGTTGCTTAAAAACATTCAGCAGTACCCATTGATAATAATACCCGAATTTACTGGCCTTGACACGGCCCTTAAAGCCAGGGTGTTACAGTACGTACAGCAGGGCGGCAACGTGCTGGTTACCGGTGCCGATGCAGTGGCCGCCTTTAAACCCCAGCTGGGTGTTGAATTTACCGGCAGCCCCGTTAATAAAAGCATTTACCTGGGGCTTAACGGCCAGCTTACCGTTACCAAAGCCAGCATACAGGCCGTAAAACCATTGCCCGGCACCGATACCATTGGCCAGTTTTACACCACCGACGACCTGCGTTTTGGCACCGGCAACCCCGTAGCCACCATTGCCCGTTTAGGGAAAGGCAAAATAGCCGCCATTTACGCCAGCCTGGGCCAGGCCTACTACACTTACATGGCCAGCGGATATGTAAACCTTATGGATGCCGTGGTGGCCCACCTTATGCCCGCCCCGCTGGCCACCGTAACCGGCAGCAGCTACGTACATACCGCCCTTAACCAAAAAGGCAGCCGCTGGTACGTGCATATTATAAACACCGCAGGCAACCACTTTAACAACAAGGTGTACCAGTACGCCAGCATACCCGCCACCCCCGCACTTACCCTTACGCTGCGCCCCGGCAAGCCTGTAAAAAACATAGTGCTGCAGCCCGAAAACAAAAAGCTTGCCTTTACCACCCAAAACGGCACCACCACCGTTACCCTACCACCGGTACAAGTAGCCAGCATTGTGCAGGTGGAGTTTTAGGGGGGAGGGGATAAGCGGAATCTTTTTTTAGTCATTATGATTTTTACAAACAAAATCGTATTTTGATGGACTATGCCAAAAAAGATTTCCCTTAGAAAAAAAATTTCAAGCTTCATTAAAATGAGGCTTAGTATCGTTTTGGTTAAAATTATTAAGTTTGCCAAGACCCTGGACAGAAAGCTCACTGGTTTTTCCTTCAACCCTAACCCCGGCAGTTTTCAAGACCTGGCCCCGAGCATAGACCCTGAAGGGAACAAAACATATACAAACGCTATAAATTGGGCAATTAAGTCTGAGAATATCAAGAATATTGGGTTAACCGGGCCTTATGGTTCGGGAAAGAGCAGTATATTAAAGACTTTTGAAAATGAATTTCCTGAATATAGTTACCTGAACATTTCGCTGGCATCTTTTGAAGAGAAAGAGGAAAATCCGCCTACGGATAAACAGCTCATTGAACTGAGCATAATGCAGCAAATATTTTATCATGAAAAAGCAAAAGATATTCCCGATTCTCGTTTCAAAAGAATTAAAAATTTAAAATCATCTGCTCTTTTTTTATGGTCTGCATACCTAATACTATGGGGAATTTCAGTATTGTACCTTTTTAACCCTAAACTTTTTACTGGTAATAGCCACTTTAAAGCATTTTTTGCAAACAATGAATCAAAGGTGTTTTATGCAAGTGTTCTAATTACAATGATTGGTGCTTTTTTACTAGTCAAAGCACTGTTAAGAACAGTTAATAAAACTAAGCTTCAAAAACTAAACCTAACCAGTGGAGAATTTGAAATTGGAGATAAAAATGAGACCTCTATTTTAAATAAACACCTTGATGAAATCCTTTATTTCTTCCAGGCAACGCCTTACGAAATAGTTATATTAGAAGATATTGACAGGTTTAAAGATCCTGAAATTTTTACCAAGCTACGAGAAATAAATCTTGTGCTGAACAACTCGAAACAGATTAGTCGAAAAATAGTCTTCATCTATGCTATAAAGGATGAGATGTTTGTAAAAGCAAATCGTACAAAGTTTTTTGACTTTATAATTCCTGTAATTCCTGTGATAAATGCTTCCAATTCAGGTGATATGTTAATGAGTTGGCTTAGGACTGAAAATGCAATAAGCCCCAATTTTATTAATGATGTAGCAATGTATATTGAGGATATGAGAATGTTAAAAAATATTTGTAATGAGTTTGAATTGTATAAGGCTAAAATTGGTACAAACCTAAATCTTGAAAAGCTGTTTGCAATTATTATATATAAGAATATTTATCCTTCAGATTTTTCAGACCTGCACGCTAACAGAGGAATGGTTTATGAAATTTTTTCGAGTAAAAATAAACTCATTAGTTCAAGAGTAGAAGAAATTGATAAAAAAATTGAGGCTTGTAAAAAAGAGATCGAGTTGCTTGAAGGTATAGTTGCAAAAGATGAAAAAGAGCTTAGAGCAATTTATTTGCAGGCATTGATCGAATTGATGCATCCTAATTACACAGGGCAAAATATTTTAATAAACGGGGTTCGTAGGTATTTTGGAGAATTGAATAACGAGAATTTGTTTAATGAAATAACTGGAATGAAACAGTTTTACTATCAAACACCCCAAGGATATAAAGAAATAATAGAGGTTTCATTTAAAGAGATAGAAAAATCGGTAGATGCAGTGTACTCTTTCTATGAAAAAAGGACTTTACTCACTAATAAAAATAATGGTAAAATTTACCGATTAAAAACCGAAATTATTGATCTTGTTTATGAGAAAAACTCAATTCTTGGTTGGTCCTTGCAAGATATAATTCAAAGCGTGTCGCTCGTAGATATTGATAATCCTATTAAAGGGAAGAAATTATTGATGTATTTGATTCGTAACGGTTACATTGATGAAATGTATGCATCCTATATTTCCTATTTCTATGAAGGAAGTATAACAAGAGACGACTTGTATTTTTTGATGTGTGTTAAAAATCACTCAGGGCTAAATTTTGATTTTGTTCTACAAAAAAAACCAGAAATAATAAAAAGACTTCACTATAAAGAATATAATCAAAAAGAAGTGCTTAATATTCAATTAGTTGATTTTCTTTTCGAAAATAAAGAATGGTATCAGCAACAGTTAGATGTTTTGGTTGACCAGTTAGGGAATAAGTCAGATGTTTCAACACAGTTTATTGATATTTACCTGCAAAAAGGCAAAAAAGTGGCAGATTTTGTAAATACCATTTGTTCGCTTGATATTTTGAGTTGGGATGAACTGGAAGATATGGCAGATTTTACAAATGAAAAAGGAGATTTTTATTTGCAACTTATTCTTAAATATGCTGATATACGTGATATTGTGAAGCTGGACAAAAGTAGCAGGTTATCAGGTTATATTAGGAGTAGCAAGAATTTTCTTATTCTTTTTCCTGACGGAGAGTTTATTAGTAAAATCGAAGATGTTTTAGCTGTATTGGAGATTTGTTTTGAAAGGATTGAATACAGTAATAAGGCAGAGAATTTATTCAATTTTATATACGCAGGTCAGTTTTATGATATAAATGCTAACATGATTGATGTTGTAATTACTCAGAAGGAGTCTAATCAAGATTTGCAAATTAAAGATTTACAAATCTTTAGTTATTATAGAATTTTGAAATCTGATTGTGCTGAATTAAGAATTTATATAAATGAAAATATTGAATACTATGTTCAAAATGTTTTTTTGCCGCATGTAGATATTTTGAAGGAACCAGAGGAAGGAATAGTCGAATTGTTAAATCAAATAGGAATAAGTTTTGAAATTAAAGAAGAAGTCATCAAGAAAATATATGTCTTAAAATGCTACATAGACGATCTTCCTGAAAGCATTTGGGCAAAGTTGTTAAATCATGTGAAAATTCAATGCACCTGGTATAATCTCTTAATTTACTTTAAAACAGTGCAGAGGATAACAGAACCTCTTATTTATTTTTTGAACCAACGGGCAAACTATCTTGACTTTCCACTGGAATTAGAGGACTCTGAAAAGTCAAAAATCATTGATTGGGAGGAGCAAGAGGATATTTTGATAGAAAAACTTGTTACCTGCTCATCGCTTGAAATGGAACCATACAAAGTTTTTTTGGATAGCATTAGTGGTTGGACCTACGATAATATAGATATCTCAGGTTTGCAATCTGAACAAGTCTCTTTGCTCATTGAAAGTCGTGTTCTGGCGTACACAAAAGAAAATTATCTTTTGGTTAATAAGTATTTTAAAAGTCTAGTTGTAGACTTTATAGTTAAAAATATTGATAATTTTTTAAGGAACCCATCAGATTACGAAATTGATAAAGACCAGTTTTATGGCATTTTAGTCTCAAACAAAATTGCTGAATTGAACAAGTTAGCTGTCGCAGCACTTGCAAAAGAACAATGGATAGCGATTGATTCAAGAATACGCAATGAAATATTTGAACTCTCTTTTACAAATCGCACACATAAATGGTCGTATGCTATTGTTGACGCGCTGGTGAAAAATATACCTGAAAGTGATAGAAAGATAAAAGCTATCGTTTATATGATCAACGGCCTTCAATTATATGAGATTACTTTCTTGTTAAGGTTGCTGGGCGAGCCGTATATTAATTTGGTAATGGGGAAAAGAAGTAAGGTTAAATTAGATTACAGTCCCTCAAACCAAGAGTTAGCAGAAGAACTGGTTAAAATTTATTATGTTTCGTCATTTAAAATTAAGGGTAAAATAATTGGAATATGGAATAAGAGTTAGTGTTCCCCTGCTCGCTCAATAATTCTTAAGAAAAAACATATTCGCTCTCTAAAGTGTTAAGCGAAGCGTCACTTTGGAGATTTTAATAATAGCCAGACTTTTGTCTGGCATGTGCCGCCGCAGGCCCCCTCCCTCGCCCCAATCCCCCAAAAAAATCCCTCCCCACTTTTCTTCCCCCCTGTCCGCAGGGGTTACTTTCCCCCTTTACCCATCCACAGTAGTCAAAATAACCTTTCGTGCGTTTCGCGGGCATTTGTCAGCAACTCGCCGCAACTCGCCGCGCATTGCCGGTAACCCGCCGCGCATTGTCAGCAACTTGCCGCGCATTGTCAGCCACTTGCCGCAACTCGCCGTCAATTGTCAGCAACCCGCGGCCTGAAGTAGAAGTAGAACTCGAATACGAAAACGAAGCTCTCTACTCTCTCCTAGGGGAGAGAGTACCCCTCTCTTGCCGTGGCCTGGCTAAGTGGGTAGGGTAACCTCAAGGGGCATGGGGCTGGCTGGTGTGGGTAATGGCTGCGCGTTACTTGCCGTGTAAAAAACCGGGCCCGGTTTTTATGCAAGGGTTATGGGGTGGGGTATTTTTGCTTCAAGTTTATTTACACCGGGTAATAACAGCCTTAACCACCGTGCTGCTAAAGGTTAGGCGTATAACCGCCATCGGGTTGTAGCAGGTAGCTTTAGCCGGTAAACCATGCTTGTGTTTTGTAGCTTATCCGTAAACCGGTTATGGGTAAAGTTGCAGGGCGCGGTAATGGTTGCCCGCACAGCAACACACCAGGCCAGTGTGTTGTGAATGGCTGCGTCAAGGCTGGCAGGTGGCAGGTACACACCAGGCGGCAAGCTGGTTTAACCCCTTTGGGGCAAGGGCATTACAGGCAGGGTATAACAGCAACTTTTTTGCAGCCCGTAAGTAAACGCCAGCGAAGAGCGGCCGCACGCCCGGTTGATAGCGGCTTCGTGCAGGTGCGGTAAAAGCGTTTACAGGTAATGCTCCGTTTTGGAAGGATGTGATTCCGCAAAATAAGCGAGCAGCCTATGTAACAACAGCTTTCCAACAGGCCTGCCGCGATGGCGTACCTGTTAAATTAAGGCATACCCTGGGTGGGGCAGTGATTATTTAAACCCAGCCACAGGGGTATTGTATGGCTTATTGTAACGGTGCTGCCCAAGGTGCATAAGCCAACGGAGCTAAAGCACCGCTATATACCGGGACTGGTGTACAACAGCCCCGGTAATCTTTTTTATACAAGTAACGCCCTGTTAACCAGGCCGGTTGTTTTTTTGTAAAACGGGCATTATACTCCTGCCTGTAAGGTAACCCAGTAAAGGGCCTGCAACCAGCAGGGTAAACAAATTTGCCATGTGCATTACCGCATCCCTAACGTGGTTTTCATGAAAATACGTACTTAGCGTAAGTACGGTTACCACTGGTAGAAGCCATCCGGTTATGCTGTAAGCCATCCAGCTTTTAGTGCTGCCGGGTTTATTGTTAAGCATGTAACGGTATTGAAACCAGCTTGTGGAAGTTACGGCTAAAACAGTTGTAAACGGCAGCACGGTTTCGGTGGGCACACGTAACAAAAAAGTGGCGGCATCGCCCGTAAAAAAGGCAACACAAAAACACGCAACGGAAACCCACACCCATGTAAAGCCAATGGCCAGTTGCTTTCTCAACATCAGCCACTGCGCCGCAGCAACCGACAGGCCCATGCCAATGGCCACAGGTAACTGTCCGCCAATAGCCAGGGCATCAAACACAAAGCTAACCACCAGCACCAGTACCACCCCCAGCAACCACCCGGCAGCGGTATAACATACCCACTGTAACATGGTAACAGGCTTTTTCATACGGCAGTGTTTAAAACAGTTATTTATTTATGCGTGCATTGGCTTTCGCCAATCACCCTCCTTACAGCAAACTAACCGGGCAAACAAAATCGGTAATGGCAAAGCGGCCGGTTTCCTTCATGGCTTTAAAGCCGCCGGTTACATTCACCAGGTTTTTATACCCCCGCGCCATCAGTATGGAGATAAATATCACCGAGCGGTAGCCGCTGCCACAGTACACGTAATAGGTTTTATCCCTGTTAAGCAACAGCATTTCATCGCTAATAAAATCGAGGGGCATGTTATCGGTAAACTGTATATGCTCGCTGTCGTACTCGTTCTTTTTGCGTACATCCAGCAGGTGTACCATCTGGTGCTGCATCAAATCGGCCAGTTGGTTGGGCGTAATACAATGTATATGCTCCACTGGCCTGTGCCAGCGTTCCCAGGCCTCGTAGCCGCCTTTTAAATAGCCAATGGCATTATCGTAGCCCACGCGGGCAAGGCGCGTAATAACCTCCGTTTCGCGGCCCTCGTCGGCCACTATCAGTATAGGCTGCGCCACATCGGTAATAAGGGTGCCCACCCAGGGGGCAAAATTGCCGTCAATACCAATGTTTATTGCGTTGGGTATAAACCCGTGGGTAAATACCTGCGGGCTGCGGGTATCAAGTATAAGCGCACCGGTTTCGTTGGCGGCGGCTTCAAAAGCGGCGGGCGATAATGCCTGCTGGCCGCGCTGCAGCACCACATCAATACTCTCGTAGCCCTGTTTGTTAAGCATTACATTCATGGGGAAATAGCCCGGCGGCTGCACCAGTCCATTGGTAACCTCCTTTACAAAGGCTTCCCTGCTTAAACCGGCCCGTAAGGCAT
>CAZRDD010000067.1:0-15608 GCA_964598675.1 uncultured Parafilimonas sp. | reverse complement strand
CAACTATATTTATAATAAAGCGGCTTCATATAACGTAAAACTAAAAATACTGGATAGCTACGGCTGTTATGATACCTTAATAAGATATAATGCAGATACAGTTACCCGGCCGGTTGCTGCGTTTACTTTGGCCGATTCAACCAAGTGTTTAAGCTCTCAGGTGAGTTTTATTGATTCATCTCAGGGGGTATCGTTAACCTATAACTGGAGTTTTGGCGATGGCACAACCTCAAACCAAACAGCACCACAACACCAATATTTAAAGCTGGGGAGTTATACGGTGGCATTGGGCGTAACTGATAAATTTGGTTGCAGGGATACAATTACCAAAATAAAATATGTGGTGATTGCCAACCCAACGGCAAAGTTCACAAATAAGGATTCGTTGGGAGTTTGCCCCCCGCTCATAATTCACCCCATAAGCAATTCAATAAATTATACTTTTTTAACCTGGGATTTTGGCGATGGTAACACCTCAAACGTGGCCAACCCTGTACACTACTACAATACAGCAGGCAATTACACGCTAAAGCTAACGGCACAGGGCCATGGTAACTGTATAAGTGTAATGAGCAAGCCGGTGGTGGTGTTGGGTCCATCTGGTAAACTATCATATTCTCCATTAACCCTTTGTAATAACGACAGTGTGAAATTTACGGCAACCGGGCATAATATACTTAGCTATACCTGGGATTTTGCAGATGGCGGAACACTTACAGGATCGGATTCATCTTTTAAATATGCATACAACAGCCCTGGCCTTTTTCTGCCACAGGTAATCATTGTAGATTCGTCGGGTTGCCAGGTAACCTTATCAAATGTAAAAGACACTATACAGGTGGGCGGGGTAACTGCAGCATTTACCGCACAAACAGCACCTGGTTGCGACTCTGCCATGATAACGTTTACTGACAATTCATCTGTACAATTTGATGTTTTAAAAAGCCGCTTATGGAGTATGGGCGATGGTACAACCACCAATGTGCAAAACCCCGTACATTATTACAAAAAAACAGCTACCGAAACAATAATATTAAACCTTGTTACAAGCCTTGGTTGTACCAGTGCAGATACATTGGCTGTACCGGTAACAGTACACCAGGCACCTATTGTAAAGGCGGTAATACCCGCCTCGGTATGTATTAATTCGCCCGCAACATATTCAGCCACAAATAGCTCGGTACCCAAAGGCACTATAAATTGGTTGTGGCAATTTGGCAATGGCGATACTTCAAACCTCATAAAAAATACGTACACCTATACAACCAGCAATACCTATACCGTTGCAGTAACTGCAACAAATGAGTTTGGTTGTACCGATAGTGTGCATGGCACTGTAACGGTAAACCCTTTGCCCATTGTAAACGCCGGCAATGATACCGCACTGTGTTTGGGCCAGCAATTAACACTGCAACCAACAGGTGCCAATACTTTCAGTTGGGTTAAAAACAGCGCGCTAAGCTGCACCAATTGCCAAACACCGGTAGTAAAACCCGATAGCAGTGGCTGGTATTATGTTATTGGTACAAGCCTGGCAAGTTGTACGGCCGAAGATTCGATACATATCATTGTTAAAAGGCCCTTTACGGTAAAAGCGCCGGTAAGCGATACCTTATGCACTGGTTTTTCAATACAGTTAAATGCAACTGGTGCAGAAACATATAGCTGGCAGCCAACTACAGCATTAAGCAACCCCGGTATAGCCAACCCGGTAGCGTCGCCAACCATTACTACTACTTATACCGTTACCGGTACTGACAGCCTGCATTGTTTTACCGCTACTGCAGATGTTGTTGTAAATGTGTTTAATAACCCAACTGTAAATATTACCGATAGTATTGTAACCATTATGGCTGGTGCAAGCTATCTGCCCTCTGTCACCACATCGCCCGATGTGGTGCAATGGCAGTGGCAGCCCCCGGTTGGCCTGTCATGCAACGGCTGCGCCCAGCCAACCATAGCGCCAAGGCAAACAACACGTTACAGGGAGAAAGTGTTTAACCAATATGGTTGCAGTGCTGTTGATTATGTAACGGTGCAGGTGTTGTGTAATAATAACAGTTTATACATGCCCAACACCTTCTCGCCCAACGGAGATAATATGAATGATTATTTCTATCCGCGTGGTGGCGGCTTGTTCAACATAAAATCACTGCGCATTTTTAACCGTTGGGGCCAGCCGGTGTTTCAAAAGTTAAACTTTGCTGCCAACGACCCAAATAGTGGCTGGGATGGTAAGTTTAACGGGCAGCCAGCACCCGCTGATGTATATGTATATGTTGTAGAAGTTGTTTGTACCAATGGCACAGTAGTTTCATCAAAAGGCGATATTACCTTATTGCGCTAAACCTTTTTTTAAGTGTATTATAATGAAAATTTGACCAGCATATTAATATAAAACTTAATGAACGCAGTACCTTTACCAAGACCAATATCCTGTAACATGAAGAATTTACTATGCGCCTGCATAGTACTGCTGTGCAGTACTATGGCACAAGCGCAAGATCCGCACTTTTCACAATTTTTTGAGGCGCCGCTGTTACGCAACCCTTCATTGGCGGGGCTTTTTGAAGGCGATATAAGGGTGCAGGGCGTTTACCGCAGCCAATGGGCCAGTGTAACAACCCCGTACCAAACAGGCTCATTTAACATTGAATACAAACAACCGATAGGTAAAGGCAACGACTTTGTTACAATTGGTGGTCAAATATTGTACGATCGGGCTGGCAGCACCAACTTTACCACTGTTAATATTTTACCAGCTATAAACTACCACAAATCGCTAAGTGGCGATAAAAGCAAATACCTCTCACTCGGGTTTATGGGCGGATATGTGCAGCGCAGTATTGACAGGTCGAAGATTACCACCAACAACCAGTTTGACGGCAATGGTTATAACCCTGCACTTTCCGATGGCGAATCTCTCACCCAGTTTAATTATCATTATTGGGATGGCAGTGTTGGTGCATCTTTTAACTCCTCTATTGAGCGGGGCGGCAATTATTTTGTAGGGGTTGCATATCATCACTTCAACAGGCCGCGAAACTCATTTTACGCAAATCCGCCGGTGGAGCTAAATCCCAAAGTTGTTTTTTCATCTGGTGTAAGGTTTCCGCTTACCGAGGTATCGTACCTTACAGTTGAAGCAGATTATAGTAACCAGGGCGCGTACAACGAGGTGATTGGTGGCGCAATGTACTCCTATAAAATAGGCCCTGATTATCAAAAACCCGATTTTGTAGTACATTTTGGTGGCTACCTGCGCTGGAAAGATGCCTTTATACCCGTTGTAAAACTTGACTATAACCCGTTGCAGATTGGGTTTAGTTACGATGCCAACATTTCTGAGCTTAAAACCGGCAGCCAGTCGCGGGGAGGGTTTGAGCTTTCCGTTACCTATGTGGGCTTTTTAGACAGGGGCAACACCACAAAGGATTCTTATTTATGCCCTAAGTTTTAGTGCTTAAAGCGTAGTTTATAAACAACGCGCCGGTTTTTTTGTTAACCAATATTGCCTTACACGGTATTTAACTAATTTCAATGCATTATTAACAAATGAAATAAAACTTTACACATGTCTGTTATTACTGGCCAAACCGCACCGGGTTTTACATTGTATGATACTGATAAAAAAAAGGTATCGTTAGAAGATTTCAAAGGTCAAAACGTTTTGGTGTTATTTTTTCCGCTTGCTTTTACAAGTGTATGTACTGCTGAGTTGTGCAGCATAAGAGACAACATTGCTTTTTACAATTCAACAAACGCCGTTGTGCTTGGCATTAGTGTTGACTCGCTGTTTACCCTTAACAAATTTAAAAGTGAGCAGGGGCTTAATTTTAGCCTGCTTAGCGATTTTAATAAAACAGTTTCTGCTGCTTACGGTACGCTGTACGAGGTTTTTCCTGCGTTTGAAATGGAAGGAGTAAGCAAAAGGGCTGCTTTTGTTATTGATAAAGAAGGCAAAATACAGTACGCCGAAATTTGCGCCACACCAGGAGATTTACCAAACTTTAACAATATTCAGGCAATCCTTTCTGCATTAAATTAAGTTTATATTACAGTAAGGTGTTTGTTAAGGTAAAATTTTTAGTTAATTTTACAATTACGCACAATAAAGTATGCACACAATTTTACATAAACAATGTTTATTGGTAAAAAAGCTAACTATTACAGCCCTGCTGGTTGTATGTGGCTGGTTTTTTGTGCATGCCGGTTACCCCAAAGACGAACCTTATGTTGAGCAGGTTAAAGTGGTAAAGTTTTACCCCAACCCTGCTACCTCGTTTATAAACTTTGAGTTTACCGATAATGTAGATAAAACGTATATTTTACAAGTTTATTCTTTTGTAGGTAAAAAAATTGTTGAAATACCCGTATCGTCCAATAAAATTCTGTTAACCCTTAACAACGAGTTTTATCGGGGCCTGTATATTTTTCACCTGTGCGATAAATCGGGTAAAGTAATTGAAGTAGGCAAATTTCAGGTAGTTAAGTAACCTGCGGTTTAATTGATAAAACAAAAAGAGCAATGCCTGTTAAAAGCATTGCTCTTTTTGTTTTACCGTATACTCAATTTATCCGTTAAAAGGTAACATGGTCAAAAATGGTTGGTTTTTAGGTTATAAAATTGTGGATGTTTTATTAGCAATCTAAGTAGAAATCAGGTGCTGCTGAAGTACAGAATGCCAATAATAAGACTACAATTGTATGATAAAATGTAGCATTCATCAAAGGATGTTTTTTATTATAGGTAAGCCCCATGGCTGAAAAGCTCATTCGCAGTTTCTTCAAAAATGAAGAGGCGTTATCTGGGTTTACTCCCTTTTTTAAATGGCGGTACTTGAGTATAAAAGCCTTTTAATTTATCTTACCCACTATACCAAAAAAGATATTGAACGACGTTTCAGCCTCTTCCTCTCTATTCCTTATTGGCATTAAGCTCCAGCGGAATTTACCAGCCATTTTTTGGAATAATTTTTTTCGGTTTAATTGAATAAAAGTAAAAGAGGCTCTCTCAAAAAATACGTTTTTGGGTGCCTCTTTTACTTTTAACCAGCACTCTACTGTTTTAAAAGTGTAATATTTTGCTTTTTAATATTATTGCCATTTATCGTAATCAGGTATGTGCCTTGTGGGTACCCACGCAAATCAACTGTTACATTGTTGGTTCCCACTGCTGAAAGGCCTTCTATGCGTTTAATTATTTTACCAGAAAAGTCTGTAAGCTCAACTACAAATTTGCTTGCTATGCTTGCAGAAAACATTACTGTGGCGGTATTTCTAGCAGGGTTAGGGTATACCAACATGCCACTGATGCCACCAGCAATATTTACGGCAATTACTTTACTGTAAGTTATGTAGCCGTTTTTATCAGTTATTTTAAGCCTATAGTATAAAGTGCCGTTGCCAGGCAATGCCGCACCGTAATCGGTAAGTTTATAGGTTTGTGCTATAGTTGAATTACCTGCGGCATTAATCCTGCCAACTACAGAATAGTCCCTGCCGGTAAGGCTGCGTTCAACAGTGTAATAACCTGCATTAATTTCCTGGGCAGTTTGCCATTTTAGCTGTACATCATTTTTAGCCAGGTTAGCTGTAAAGTTAACCAACACCACCGGCAGTGCCTGGTTATTGCCGGTGCCCCCGCCCCCGCCGCCACTAAAGCTGGCCACACTATATTCACCATACTGGGTGGTATCGCTTAGCACATGGTATGTCCAGCTTGTGTCGCTGGCAAAAGTACCCGGCACTATGCTTATTAGCCTGGAGGCCCCTGCGAGGTTGCTGATTGGGTCTGGGTTACCGCCCACGTTTTTATAAAAAATCAAGTTGCTGTTTGTTAGATTATGTGATGGGTAGCTGCCGTTTACATCTTTTAAATCTTGGTTATTGTAATAAAACCTTACACCTACATTGGTAGCCGGCTCATTAGTGGCGGTTACCTGCCAGTAGCGGTTCATTACCCAATAGCCGGTGGGGTTGGTTATGAGCGGATTAGTAAGCTGTATGCCAGTATTACTGCCTGCTCCGGCGGTAGCCACAAGTTTTACTGCAAAGGTGCCGTCGCCAATTGTGCCAATATCCTGCCCGTTCTTTTTAAGGCTCAGCAGCAAGGTATCATCGGTTAAGTCGTTGGGTGTGTGATTGTCGTAGTAATAGTGCGTCCAGCCAAGTGTATCGGTGTATTCGTAAGTGGCGTATTCTACGGTTGGCTTGGCGGAAAGGATGGTGCTGTCGCTGTTAATGTTAAGTGTATCACTGGTAAGCGTAAGCTGGGTGGCAAACCAATTGGTTACAGTAATGTTATACCTTCCGCTTGAACCATCTATCGTAAAAACCGAATCGCCTGGCTGAGTATTTAGCAATACCCCGTTTTTATAAAGCCTGAAAGTATCAGTTTGAGGTTCACCGCCGATTGAAACGAACAGCTTTGTGCCGTTTTGGAACAAAGGGACTGGCAATTGGGGGGCATAATGCAGCATGGTATCGTTTCCTTGTATTACGCCAGTGCTAAACTGTTGCATTCCGTTAAAAGTAAACCTGTTGTTGCTGATGTTAATGTAATTGTATACTGGATTCTGTGTGGGCGAGTTCCAGTTGTAAATAAAGCTTAAATGTGGGACTGCGCCGCTCAGCTGGTTATAAGACAAATCAAAGTATTCCATAAATGATGCTTGAGAAAAATCGGGAATATTGCCGGTTAACTGATTTTTGGATAAATCAAGGTGCATCAAATTCTTTAGGTTAGTCAGTTCAGCTGGTATACTTCCCGTAAACTGGTTTTGAGACAAATCCAAGCCTTGAAGATTGCTAAGATTACCCAGTTGGATTGGCATTTTACCACTCAGCTGGTTTTGAGACAACACTAAAAATTGCAGGTTCGACAGCCCAGTAAAGAAAGAGGATGGTATATTGCCGGTTAATTGGTTTCCGGTTAAATTAATCTGAAGTAAACTGGCCAGATTCCCCAAATCGGAGGGGATACCACCGCTCAATTGGTTATAGCTTAAATCAAGATATTGCAATTTATGAAGGTTCGTTAAAAAAGGAGGCACTGCGCCGTTTAAGTGGTTATTATTTATGTTAAGCCGCTGCAAATTGGCAAGGTTACCTAAAGAGGATGGAGCACTGCCGCTAAGCAGGTTATAGCTTAAATCAAGTCCCTTTAATTTAACAAGGCCGCCCATCGATGCAGGAATCCCGGTTATCTGGTTATGATCGAAATAACAAGTTTGCAGGTTGGTTAGATTAGTAAAAGAATCGGGTATGCTACCGCTTAACTGGTTAAAACTACAGTCAAATTCAACCAAGCTGCTTAATTTGCCCAAAGAAGCTGGAATGCTGCCGCTTAACTGGTTGTATGATAAAGAAATAACAGTTACACTTAACAGATTGCTTAAAGATGCAGGGATACTACCGGTTAATTGATTATCTCTTAAATCAAGCGAGGTTACATTAGACAGGTTGCCGAAGGAGGAAGGAATATTGCCACCCAATTTGTTTGAACTCACACCGAGGTAAGTTAAACTATTGAGATTGCCTAAAAAGGCAGGAATAATGCCGCTTAACTGATTTACCGCAAAATTAAGATAAGTTAAATTTACAAGGCCGCTTAAAGTACCGGGGATAGTACCGCTAAGCTTGTTGTTACCTAAGTCTAGTTTCTGTAAGCTGTCAAGGTCACCTGTTGGTGGTGGTATATGGCCCGCAAGGTTGTTCCAACTAAGCTGTAGTCCGGTAACCCTGCCTTTAACTACAGTTACCCCATACCACGCAGACAAAGGTGACGAGGTAAGCCAATTTGCATGGTTTTTCCAGCCGGGGCCATTTGTACTGTCGTACAGAGCCACGAGGGCCAGAGAGTCTTTCTCGGTTGATGTAATAACTGCCGTATCACTGCGCAATACAAGCTGGTTTGCCTGCGTATTTACAACCTTAATGTAATAGCTGCCGGCTTTGTTTGTTGTAAAAACCGAATCACCAACCTGGGTTGTTGTCAGTACGTTGTTGAGGTATAGCCTGAAGGTGTCATTGCCCGGCGCACCTCCCGCCGCAACAGAAAGCAAGCGCCCATTTTTTAAAAGGCGCAAAGTTGCCTGGGGGGCATACTGCAATACGTCTGCCTGCGGCAGGCTTTCCATACCACTAAAATTAAACTGGTTATTTTGCAACAGCAGCCGCGATGTATAATGCGGATGCGAGCCACCTAAAGAGACCGGCAATGCAGGAATTGCGTTAGCTAATTGATTATTGTCTAAGAGAAGTACCTGTAGTTTAGCCAAATTACCAAACGAAGAAGGCATGCCGCCGGTTAACTGGTCGTTCTCCAGCTCAAGGTCTGTTAAATTGGCAAGGCTGCCTAATGAAGAAGGAATAATGCCACCCAGTTGATTTTGGGATAAATTAAGGCTTTGCAAATTGCTGATGTCACCCAGAGTGGACGGTATACCACCCGTAAATTGGTTCTGAGATAAATTGAGGCTTTGCAAACTAAACAGCTTTTCCAATGCAGACGGTATAGCTCCGCTTAGTTGGTTTTGGTGTAAATCAAGGCTTTGCAAAACTACAAGGTTAGCCAAGGCAGGAGGCAGCCCCCCACTTAATTGATTTTGGCCCAGGTTAAGGTCTTGTAAACTGCTTAGGTTGCCCAAAGAGGCTGGAATACCCCCATTCAGATTATTATTACCCAAGTTTATATTTGTTACCCTTGTACTCATCAGGCCAACACCATACCAGGTGCTTACAGGCGCAGTTGTTAACCAGTTGGTTTGATTTATCCAGCCAGTGCCTGTGGTGTTGTTATACAAGTCTACCAAGGCTAAAGAATCAGAACTGTTAACCTGTGCCTGGGTTGTAAAACCGCCCAAAAAAAACATTGGGATTAAAAGAGGTAAAAAAGTAAATTTCATAATTGCAGATTTAGGTGTTAATAATTAAGTCGGCCTTAGGGGATTTGGTGTTTTTTGAAGTGATGTAAAGTTACAGGTCTTTTTTAGCTAATATTTTAAAGAATATTTACAACCACGTAATCCTGCCCATGTGCCTAACCTTGCGGGAAACCAATATTGAATTGGAATAGCTGAGCGTTTTGATTAAGCATGAATTTGCCGATGCAATGAAAATAGTTTTACATACAAATGCTTGCGCGTTTACGGCTGCACCAAATGCATAAAAAAGACTGCCCAGTTAGGATGAATCCTTTTGAAACAAGAATTGATTGGACAATGCAGGATGTTATTGCCATTAAAAACAAAAGAGGCTATCTCAAAAAATTACTTTTAAGATAGCCTCTTTTATTTTTATCGTATTAGAATTTGTACGTTAAAAGCGGGTAAAGTAGCAACTATCGCAGTCGCAAAAATATATTTGTAATAATACAGATGGCTATTTAGCAGCTTCTTGCGCCATAAACTGTTTTTCGCGGCGCCACCAGCGCACACCAATAATACCGGCAACGGTAAGCGGGGTAAGCATAAGGTAAAGTATACCAGCATTTAGCCCCTTGGCTGTTTTTACCCCAAGCTGCGATGCTGTTTTGGTACAGATGGAACATTGCGCATTGCCTTCAACCGCAAAAACAAACTGAAATAACACTGCTGCTAAAAAAACAAAGGCCCTCTTTTTCATATTCATCCTTATTCTTTGCAAAGATAAGCAGGGATTGCTAAATGGTAATTACCTCTTTTTGTGCTTTAAAACCAACCACTGTCAGGCAGCCAAGCCGTTTTTCACCACCCATACAGAGTTGGGCAGAACTTTTTTTACACCGCTGCTTCCTCTGGCACTTCCTCTGCCCTTTTATCGTTCCACTCCACAATAAAGTTATTTTTTCCTTCGCCAGATAAAATGGTCATATACCGCTGCTGCGAAAGCTCCAGCAGAGACAGGAACAGAAAGATGGCGTGTATCTTGTTCTCGCAGGCATCAAATATATTTTCGAAGGAAACTGTTTTTTCTTTTTTAACCAGTTCAAACATGTGTACCCTGCTGCCCTCCTGCGTGTAGTTGTACCTTACCACGGTATGTACGGGTTTGTTGTTTTTTTCGTACACGCGCTGCATTACTCGTTCAAACGCCTTCATCAGCTTAAACATGGTAATGGTTTGTATTTCGGTGCCTTCTGAGGCATCCTCGCCAACTTCGGCCAGCTCTTTCTGCAGGTTGCCGCGCTTTACAGCCAGCATGCGCAGAGCCTCCATCTCGGCCATTTGCAACGATGCTTCTTTAAACCGCTTGTATTCTAATATTTTATCAATCAGTTCCTGGCGTGGGTCAATCTCATTGCCTTCGGCATCAACTTCCTTACGCGGAATAAGCATTTTTGCCTTTATGCGCATAAGGGTTGAAATAAACAATATAAACTCGCTGCCAAGTTCAATATTAAGCCGCTCCTGCTGGTGTACATAAGCAAGAAAGTCCTGTATGATGCGGTTAATGGGTATGTTGTATATATCCAGTTCATCCCTTTCTATAAAGAAGAGCAGCAGGTCGAAAGGCCCTTCAAACTGGGGCAATTTTATTTGGTAGGAAGGTGTATTCAAAACACGCTTTTTTATTTTAAAACATGGCAGCCACCGCTCCGATTGAGTATGTGGCTGCCCTGCCGGCTAATCAGCCGGAAATGCAAAAGTATTGTTTCATGTTTTAAAACTGGGCAAACAGGCTGTTTACCGTAACCTTTTATGGCATTATTTCTTCAACGCATCACGAATTTCTATCAGCAGCTTATCTGTAGAGGATGGTTCTGCCGGGGCTGGTGGTGCAACAGGCGCAGCAGCTTCGTGTTTGCGTTTAAGGCTGTTAATTGCTTTTACCATTAAAAATATTACAAAGGCAAGTATAATAAAGTTAATGGCCACTGTTAAAAAGTTACCCCAAGCCAGTACAGGCCCTAATTTACGGGCTTCCTCCAGCGAAAGGCCAGCCGGTATTTTATCTGACAGGCGTATAAACAAATGGCTAAAGTCCGCATTAAAAACCAGCCCAACCAGCGGCATAATAAGGTCGGTTACCACTGAGTCAACAATTTTACCAAAGGCACCGCCAATTATTACACCAACGGCAAGGTCCATAACATTTCCCTTCAGGGCAAACTCTCTAAATTCTTTTGTAAAGCTCATACAGCAAAATTTTCATAATGGCATTAACGAATGTTTGTAAACGTTTCCGGTAAAAAATAAACCGTTCATTAAAACGGGTTCAAATTTTATTAAACAATTTATAAAAGTAGTATTTCTGTGGAATATAAACATTTTTCATGCCAATCTATTTGGCTGCTATGCGGCCAAGGCTGTCTATGGTTATTTTTTGTTCGGCCTGCAGGTGCTCTAAAACTTTCCAGCATTTGTCTTCATCAATATTTGTCAACTGCTTAAAAAGTGTTGTAACGGTAAGGTTTTGATTACTGGCAATGGCCGTAAAAATGCGTTGCTCAATCAGGGTAAAATCATTTCTGCCTGCTGGTTTGCTTTTGCGTTTAAGGCAGTTATCGCAAATACCACAATCCTTTGCAGCAACATCACCAAAATAATTGGCAATGTACCTGGCCCGGCAGGTGGTGCCAGGTAGTAAATATTGCAGCATAGCTGCCGTTCTTTCTTCAAATAGCTTTTTGCGCTGTGTGTATGCTTTAATATTGATGTATAAAAACTCCGCTGGGGCCCTGTTTAATAAAAAATGTATTTGGGGTGTTTCCTTTTGGGGCAGGTACTCAATTATGTTTAGCGCGTTAAGCTGATGCAGGCTGTTTTTAACACTATCAACCGGCATACGGGTTAGTTTGGCAATATAGTTTTCGTTAATGGAAACCCTGTTATCGTAAATACCCTCGTACGTACGCAGCAGGCATTTTATAACGGGTTCAAAGGCCGGGTGGCTTTTTTCAAGCTCGTTCAACAGAGTTTTAGGTATGGTAAAGCACACCTGCGATGGAATGAAGATGTTCTCGTTAAAAGCAAGGTGGCCTTCCTGCTCCAATACTTTAAGCGTGTTAATCACCAGGAAAAGGTCTAACTGAAAATTATGCACAAAGGTGCCAAGGTCAAAATCATAATAATTGCCTTCCCCAATACCCACTGGTATTTGTAAAAAATCGGCAAGGGCCTGGTACACCTTTTTTATATCGTATAAGGAAGGGAAACGTAGATCGGGTAAGGCTTCCAGGGCCGCAACATCGTCCTGGTGGTACAGCAGCACTGCGTAGGCTTTGTTGCCATCGCGGCCCACGCGGCCAGCCTCCTGGTAATAGCTTTCAAGGCAATCGGGTACATCGTAATGCACTACGGTGCGTACATCGGGTTTATCAATGCCCATACCAAACGCATTGGTACATACAATTATCCGGGTGGTGTTATTAAGCCAGGCATCCTGCCTAAGGCTGCGCTCTTCCTGCGCCAGGCCTGCGTGGTACCAGCTTGCATCAAACCCCTGAAGGGTAAGCAACTGGGCCACCTGCTTGGTGGTTTTGCGGTTGCGGCAGTAAACAATACTGCTGCCCTGTACATTTTTTAAAATTTCGCACAGCTTGTTTATTTTACTATCGGTATTAAAAACACTGAAGGAAACATTCGGCCGCTCGAACGACTGGCGCGATACTGTAAAATTGGTAAACTCCAGTTTTTCAATAATGTCTTTTTCAACAAGTGGAGTGGCGGATGCCGTTACGGCCAGTATGGGGGTATAGGGCAGCATTTCCCTCAACTGCACAATGCGCAGGTAGGCGGGCCTGAAATCGTACCCCCATTGCGATATGCAATGCGCTTCGTCTATTGCCACCAGGCTAATGCTTAGGTCAGCCAAAAACCCGGTAAACACATCGGTTTGCAAACGCTCCGGCGATACGTATAAAAAAGTGTATTTGCCTGCAACAGCTTCCTGCAAGGTTTTTATAACCTCGTAATAACTAAGGCCGCTGTGCAGTGCCGCCGCAGAAATGCCGCGTTTTTCAAGGCTGGCTACCTGGTCTTTCATCAGGGCAATAAGCGGGCTTATAACCAGGCAAACTCCATCCAGCATTAAAGCGGGTACCTGGTAACAAATAGATTTTCCGCCGCCGGTAGGCAGCAGGGCGAGTGTATCTTTTCCGTCGAGAACAGACTGTATAATGGCTTCCTGCTGGGGCCTGAAAGTGGAGTATTGCCAGTATTGCTGAAGTATGGAGAGCGGAGAAAGCATAAGTAAAGTTAATGTACTTGTAGCTGAGTACCAACCATATACTTTCTCCGCTGATAATGCCTATGCTTTGGCAAGCAGTTCCTTAACGCCTGCAGATATAGCTTTGCCTTCTGCAAGGCCTGCCAGTTTTTTACTGGCCACACCCATTACCTTGCCCATATCGGCCGGGGATGATGCGCCAACCTCAGCAATTATTTTAGCCAGCTCTTCCTTTAACTCGGCTTCGGTAAGCTGTTTTGGTAAAAACTGCTCAATAACCGTAATTTCTTCAATTTCTTTCTGCGCCAGGTCGGCACGGTTTTGCTGCTGGTAAATTTCCAGGGAATCCTTACGCTGCTTTACCATTTTTTGCAGCATTTTTATTTCTGTATCTGCTGATATGGCACCATTGGCCCCCGGCTCCGTTTTAGCTTTTATTATTTCCGCTTTTATAGCCCTTAAGCTGCGTAAAGCGGCTTCGTTTTTCGATTTCATGGCATCCTTCATCAGGTCCATTATTTTTGTTTCCAAGCTCATTTAGTAAATATTTTATCGTTTAACAATTGCTATTGCCTGCGCACCTTTGCGCAAGCGTTTTTAAAAACCAGCATCGCACATTAATAAGCACCAATTACTTCTGCTGTGCGTTATTTTCCTTTAACTGGCTTTCCCTAAACTTTTGGAAAAAGCTTTTGGCAAAGGTTTTCATATCAGCCACCAGTTCGTGCTGGTGGGTGGCGCGGTCGTAAGTATCGGCCATCGTCATAATGGTTTGATAAAAAAAGTCGGCCATTTCATCCACCATCATCTCTTTTGTCCAAAGGTCAATACGCAGCGCACTTTTATCGGCGCCATCCCAAAAAGCCAGCATCATTGCCCTTGCTTTTTGCGCCTCATCGGCAGTGCTGTTATCTGCCTTCCATGTTATGTTCTCGGGAACCTTATCCTTATCCAAATGTACGTCTATGGTAATGGTAGATGTGCTCATATATTAATATTGTAGTAAGCTGCAAAAGTATAGCGATTTGCCCAAATGCCTGCTATTGGGCTTTGGGCTGCGGGGTAACCAGGTTTTCAATAAGCTCCCAAAGTGTTTTTGCAATATCATCTCGGTTAAAGCTGGCAGCAAGTGTTTTGCTATGTTCAACCATAAGGTTGCGCTTGTCTTCGCTTTTATAAAGGGTTATAAGCGCATCGCCAATGGCTTCATGGTCAAAACCGGTAACTGTAATTGCGTTTTCACCAACATACTCCGTAACGGTGATGCCATCAACAGTAACTATGGGGGTAGCACATTTTAATGCTTCTGCCAGCGGCTGAACATCGGCATCGTTGCCGGGCAGGTGTATTACACCGTAGGCACAGGCCACCAGCGATGCTTTTTCCTGCAGCGTTAAACCATCCAGTACCTGCACATCGTCCTTATACTTGTAAGTGGTTAATTTATCAAGTACAATAATTTCGGCGTGTTCGTTTTTGGGTATCAGCAGCAACTGCATGTTGCTTTGCTGCCATTTTTTAAATTTGGAGAACGCTTTTAATACTGTAAACCAAAGGTCGGGCTTGCTATCGTCCAGTATGCTTACAAAAAACTCTTTGTTATCAGCAAAGTTAGACTTAACCATTACTTTCTCGTGCCACTCCCATACGCGGTATTCCTTTACAGCGGTGTAAGGCACTATTTGGGTAGAAACTTGGGTACGGCCGGTAATTTTTTCAAACACCCCGGCAGAATGTTTGGCGTAAGTGATAATGGCCGATGCGTTGTTTGCGTAGTGGTTTATGTTTTTGAGGGCCAGTTTTTGCCAGGGTGCAGCAGGTTTGGCCCCGGCCTGTAAAAAACCAGCATCGGGTATTGCAAGTACCTGTGGCAGTTTTGCCGCTGTACTAAGTATGCCATTTAAGTTTATTACTGCTTCTGCGCCTGCCTTTGCCAGTATGCCGGGCAGTTTTGCGCTGTACCACCAGCGCAGGCCAAAGCTGCCCGCCGCCTTTACATCAATGCCTATAAGGGCATTTTCCGGCAGCGATTTTTTATTTTTGAAGATGAAGTCATCCACCAGTTCTACCTCATAGCCCAGCCAGGCTGCATACTCCGAAAGCAGGTCTGATAAATAAAACCCATAGTCGTTTTCGAGTGCTATGGTGTGATGGATTACTGCTATACGCATATACTGTTAAATGTAAATGGGCAAAACTTCAAAATGTACTTTTAAAGGCTTTATTGGTGCAGCCAGCAGCATTAATTCTGCTTGCTCATTTTTTCTGCATTTTCGGCAACCTGTAACGACTCAATAAACTCATCAATCTCACCGTTTATCACCGCATCCAGGTTGTAGGATGTAAGGCCTATCCTATGGTCTGTAACGCGGCCCTGGGGCCAGTTATAGGTGCGTATTTTGGCGCTGCGGTCGCCGGTGCTTACCAGCGTTTTTCTGTGGCGGCTAATTTCCTCC